>JAUWBB010000010.1 GCA_030605195.1 Bacteroidota bacterium | reverse complement strand
ATCCGACAGTTAATGATATGGCAAGATTTTAATTACTCCAGTATTCAATGTCAGGTGGAAACACCTGACATCATGTAATTGAACCTATATGAAAAATAAACGCAAACAAAGGTGAAGTAACAAGTTCAAAATGAAGACATAAAGACCTTAGCCTCTCCCGAAACCCGATAGCTATCGGGTTTCGGGAGAGGCCTTTTATAAGATAAGTTTTAATACAAACACATAACTTATTGTAAATCAATAAACAATTTTGAACTTCCGATATGTTTTAAATAAAAATGAAACTGGCTAAAATAAATAGCGGAAGAAGCACAATCAATGAAAAACCGTACATATATCTAAAGAAATGAGGCATTTTAATATCATTGTCTTCAGCTATTGCTTTTACCATAAAATTCGGGCCATTTCCAATATATGTCATACTGCCAAAGAAAACTGCCCCAACTGAAATTGCAGTGAGCAATGAAACAGGAATGCCCGCGATCAGCGCATCTCCGGCAAACAGGGTGGCAAACTGATCCTGAAGTCCCAGGGCTAAAGAGTGCAAAGATACTGCAGTTGGAGCATTGTCCAGAAAACTACTTAATATACCGGTAACGAAATAAAACTGAGTTGGTGTTTCAATTCCCATATGTGCAGCATTTTGCTGCAGGTATAACAGTGCAGGAGTCATAGTTGCAAATATACCCAGGAACAAGAATGCTACTTCAATAATTGGTCCCCAGGTAAAATTATTAGACATTCGGTGGCTGGCCGGAGAAAACACCAATGATAAAATAGCCATTAACAGGATAACTCCCTCACGAATAAACTTAAGGTAATCATAGTGCTCAATAAGCGGAATAAATTGTTTATTCAAAAAGGCAACAGATAATACAACGCCACCCAGCCATATAAAATTCAATTTCCCTCGTAAACGAATTGGCATTTTCTTTTCAAGGTCATCCTGAATGTCTTCAGGAGCTTCTCTTTTGTAAAAGTAAAAATCAACCATATAATAGACCAATAACAATGAAATATTGATGAATAACCATTCGGGTAATAATCCAAAAAACCAGGTAAAGGGAGCTCCTCTCAGGTAAAGAAGGAAAAGGGGCGGATCTCCAAGCGGTGTTAATAAACCTCCACAATTAGCAACAATTGCCATAAAGAAAAGAACAGTATGAACTTTATTTTTACGTTCCGCGTTAGTAACCAGTATAGGCCGGATAAGAATCATAGCTGCCCCGGTTGTTCCCATAAATGATGCCAGGATAGCTCCAATACCTAAGAACAAGGTGTTTATACCTGGTTTGGCCGGAATGAAACCAGTTAGCAAAATACCCCCGGTAATGACAAAAAGTGCACCAAGCAATATAATAAACGGAATGTAATCAAAAAGCATCTGATGTATCAGTTCATGTGAGAATCCTTTTAATAATAAAAATATAGCTGTAGGAATTCCCAATATCAACGACAGGACCAGTTTTGTACTGTTTTTTTCCCATTGGTGGTGAAATAAGATTGGGCCTACTGCAATCCCCAAAAGCATTACAATGAAAGGAGTAATTGTGTATAGCTCAATTGTGTGGTGTACTTCATATCCCATATAATCCGGTTTTTTAAAATTTTAGCTCCAAAAATAATTAATTCCGGAGAATATGAACATGGTGAAGAACATATATATTCGCATAGTATATCGCTTATAAAGCATTTTAAATTCTTTTTTTGGTCATTATGTATATTCAGAAAACCTTAACAGGCGCTAAAAAAACAAAACTCTTTCCCGCAAGATCAGGATCAATAATTCAATTTCTAATTACTCTAATTTCTAATTGACCTAATCAAATCCCAATTTACAAAACCCTAATTTCTAAAATCTAAATTTTTGTGATTTGTGGCTTGGTCATTTTTTAGATTAATTAGAGTAATTAGGTCAATTAATGTTTTCAAATTTCCCCGAAGGGTTTCATTTATCAATTGAACTAGTCGTTCTTGAAACAACATATCAATTAAAAAATTTCTAATTGCTCTATCCATCAGCTGACGGATGACCTAAATAATACCCAAATTCCCAACAACACAATTGGGACTTGGTTTTTGGAATTTATTTAGGAATTGGGTCAATTAGGTTAATTAGATTAATTAGATTAATTAAATTTCTGTTTAACGTTTTATTTATTACTATATTAATTAAGAAACGCTCTACTAGTCCCTTGGATTTGTTATTTGGTTAATGTAATTTTGAACCAACAACAAGTGCACCTATATGAAAAATAACGGCATGCCGTTAAATAATCTTTACCCAACATGAATGAAAAATTATGAGAAAAATTTATAGCACAACAGCAATACCGGTATTACTTATAAGTATTATTTTATGCTCATGTAGCTCAAAGAACTTATTAACTATGAGTGTTACAGAGCCAGCCCCGGTATATGTTCCTTCAAACATTAAAACAATTGGTATTATTGACAGAAGTTTGCCTTTGGGAAAAAATGAAAAAATGGACAAACTTGATAAAATTTTTTCTGCAGAAGGCAAAAATCTGGACAAAGACGGAGCCCATGAATCTGTTGTTGGCCTGTTTGATGAACTAATAAATAATAATAGATTTCCTGAAGTGAAAATAATTGATAGCGTTGATGTAAGGAATCCGGGACTTCCTGTTTTCCCATCAGCACTTTCCTGGAAAACAATTGAACGAATTTGTTATGAAAACAATGTAGACGCCATCTTCGCATTATCATTTTATGATACAGATGCAAAAATTGATTATAAAGCTGTTCCAATTAAAGTTGATGGCCCTTTGGGGATAAAAATTCCGGCTATTGAACATCATGCAACAATTGCTACCTTAATAAAAACCGGATGGAGAATTTATGATCCGGTAAACAAATTCATTTTGGACGAACATTTGGTAAATGAGAATGTGGTATCAACAGGGATAGGCATTAATCCGGTAAAAGCTGTTGAAGCAATAATGGGAAGAAAAGAGGCCGTTTTACAGGTAAGTAATAACATTGGTAATAATTATGCATTAAGAATACTTCCTTATAGAATAAGAGTCGCCAGGCACTATTATGTTAGAGGAACAAATAATTTTAAAATAGCAAAACGCAGAGCACAAACAGGTAACTGGGATGGAGCAGCTGAACTTTGGGATAAAGAAATTCCAAATCCTAAAAGAAAAGTAGCCGGTAGAGCTTGTTATAATATGGCAATTATCAATGAAATTAATGGTGATCTTAATGCTGCTGTTGAATGGGCATCAAAATCTTATACCGATTATAAAAATAAAATGGCTTTACGTTATCTCAATGTGCTTAAATACAGAATTGAAAGAAACAAACAATTGCAGCAACAAATGGAATAATAACTAATTTTAATTACTCGTCAGACGACTTGGAGTCGTCTGACGAGTTACCCTTATTTGAAACGGTTTCACCTTAAAAAACAACGTAAATTTACCCCGTAGGATAAATCAATGAATCCAACGGGGTGAATACTCATGTTAATCAATCGAGCCTGAAAAATATTAAAAGTCCTTTGGATTTATTATAATGATGATTATATTTATCTATGTAATCAAAGAACTGTTTCCGGTATATTTAAAATAAAGAAAATTCCTTTATACAATCGTTAGCGGCAACCTTATGTGACAGTCCTAACCTATAAAAGAAGAGATTTGAACAACGTTTTTTAGCAACTAATTAGACTGACAATGGAATTTCACGAAAAATCACTTGAATTAAATATTACTCACGAACTGCTAAACCTTGCTGACAGTTGGTTTTGGTTTCTCACAGACATTCCGTTGTGGCAATATTGGAGACCGAGATACCGGCTCCCATTCTTAAAAATCCCTAAATCAACTTCTGGTGGATTTCACATAACTACAGAAGGAAAAAATGACCCAACAGGAAATGCTGGAGGAGGATTTGATGTAAGAATAAAAACTGGATTAGGCGGATATTTACTTTTCATTCAATAATAAAAAGGGGGACTTAATAACAAAAAGTCCTGATAATAATAGCGAATTTGCAAAACAACCACACGAACATTTCAAATTCAAGATAAACAGCACAAGCACTAACCAACACTTCGTTTTAAGAGACCTTGCAAATAGTATTGGGAAGAAGAAAGGTAATGCAGTAGTGTATGCGTTTCCACTGATAGCCGATATGAACGAATTAGAAGCCAATGCTGGAAAACTAATTCGAATGACAAAATTCATTTCAATTGGCGACATTGATGTACAAGCAATTACGAACAATGTTGCCTTTAAAAAAGGACAAGAACATAATTTCCTGGTTGGAAAATTTGATATGATCCGATGTGAAGTAAATTATTTCTATTATTTTTTTTCAGGCAAAGACAGGTCGGCTGATATTATTTCTGATATTATTGCTATTAAGTTTCAAAAAACACTTTCATATTTCTTAAAAGCTATTGAAATAAATTATAAGAAATATGGTTTGTTTGAAGAGTATATTCCGTATGGCATCCAACAATCATTTGTTCAATATACAAGGTATCTTCTGCATTACTTTGAGGTTTCACCAACTTCACTTGACATATCTTTTTTGAACCGTTACACTGAATATTTCTATCAAGACGAATTCAACGAATATGAAAATTCTCAAAGAGACAAGGATGTTTTGACATCAATTTTCAATGCTCTTAGCGACTTTGAAAAATTTATTAATTCAATAGAACGCAATCCTGAAAAAGTATTCAGACAAGAAATCCCTCAATATAAGCCAAAATTTTTAATTCCAGGTAATGGTGACAATGGAATTAGAATTAAATTTGAAGGACAGATTTCAGAAGAAGTAGTTGAAGGAATAAATTATTTGGTAATTTAAGTATCATTTGAATGGACGATACATTGAATAATAAAAATTGGACAGAATGGAAGTCCTTTCCAGACCCGAGACAACAAGAATATCTTTTTACTCCATTTGGCTATGGAGTATATCAATTTTACAATAAGATGGAAAAACAGTATGTGCTTTTTGGCAGAGGTAATAACCTTGCTTATAGAATGACCTCACTTTTGCCTAAACCATTGGGTCAAGGAAGAAGAAACAACCGTAACAAAAGAAATTATGTATTAGACAACATAAAAAACATTCAATACAGGACTATTCCATTCGCAACCGAGACCGAAATGAAACTGTTTGAAAAAAAACTAAAGAACTTAGGAATCCATATTTTTAGCTCATAGCAATACGAACAAACAAAACATATTCGGACAGAAAGAAAGAAAGGCAGCCGCTAACAATTAGGCGGGAATAATGCGGACATGAAGTAAGTCTCCTTCAGGGATCATAACTTTTTTGTCCGCATTGTTCTTGCCGGGTGTTGGACTTTACCCCTTTTTCCGGGAATATGGATTTTCATATTTTCAACTCATCCTTCCAACTATTTTTCCCGACCTTACATTTTGTATTTATACTGCTCTTTACAAGTTTTATTCCGGAATTTTTACAGTTCAAAAACACCATTCAAAAAAAAAGGTTTGATTTTGCCTGATCTATCCAGGTAAGAGCAATACGATTCTGTACCGCAGGATCTGCAGTAAACAGGGAATAAAAAAGCCTTAAGCTACACGATAAAGACAGTGACTTATGGAACGGAGTGCTCATAAGTTGCTGTGCGAATTGACTTTCCCACCTACGGACTTCGACGGGCTTCAAGGCGTCCTACGAGTTGCTGAACCAGGAACCAAAAAGCCGGCTGCAGCCGGCTTTTTGGTTGTCCCACTAGGGCTCGAACCTAGACTCTTCTGAACCAAAATCAGATGTGTTGCCAATTACACCATGGGACAATTAAAAGTGTCACAAATTTATAAATAATTTGCACAGCGGGAAATATTTTGAATATCGAACAAGGAACACCGATTTTAGATTTTAGAAATAATTATGGTTTAATAGAAAATTCGAAATTCGTTATTCGTTAACTTAGCGAAGCTATCTCACCGAAGGTAATCCTTGTTCATTATTCACCTTAACAACAGTATATTAAAGTGTTATCAAGTGCGAAACATTAGTTACTTATTAATCCCTTTTGGGACTTTCAAGCCCTAACGGGCTGTACATGTTATTTATGAGATCTATCCTTAACCCTAGACAACATTATATCTCCCTGGTCAAATCCAGGAAACGCTTGTACGGAATGGCGGGCAAACTCTGGGCCTGGAATGCACCATTTGCCTGACTGATAATTGAGACTTTCATTGCGGTTTCTTCATCCGGAGCCTCATAAATATCAAGAAAATCATACTGCCCTAACAAAGCGTAATGAGCGACAAACTTCACTTCAGGACATTTTTCCCTTACCTGATCTAGCCAGCTTAAGCCCAGTTTTGTCCGTTCCTTCATCTGCCTGGAAAGATCGGGAGATAATTTCGTTAATAAAATATACGTCTGCATAATAACCTCCTTGTATTTTGTTTACGATCTCTTTCATAATATCCCCTTAAGTTACAATAAAGTTTGATAATTCTACGTCTTTCCTTTGAGAATGTTTGAATTACTCCTTTCTTTACCCACATATTGTTTTTAATCATCGAAATACATAAATTTACCTAATTATTCATGCTTGAGCCTACTCTAAAAAGTCCATCGCTTTGCCATTATTCTGTCAAAAGTGACTTTTCGGAGTGGACTCATGTTTTAAACTAAACTTTATCAATATGTCTGAAACAAAAATCAATTACATTTCCCGCCGAAGATTTCTAAAAGCATCGGCGGTAGCAGTTGCAGGACTTTCGGTTGTTCCATACATCCGTTGCAGCAGGGGGGTAATTACCGGACCCATGAAAAGATCGTTCGGAAAGTTAAATTTCGATGTGACCACACTTGGCCTTGGCGGACAGGCTTCCATTCAATGGACACCCGATGATGTTGATCCCATAAGCATAATATTGAAAGCCTTTAACCTGGGAGTAAATTATTTTGATACATCCAATGTTTACGGCCCCAGCCAGTTGAATTTTGGTACTGCCTTCCGCAAGTTGGAGCTGATTCCCGGCCCTACAGCTTATAAAGAAAGTCTCAGAAAATCGATCTGGCTTACTTCGAAGACTCACTTACGGTGGGCAAAAGGAGCAGAGGAAAAAGAAGGTGTCAGGCACGTTACCAATGGCCCTGAAGGGTCACTTACTGTAGATGACCTGAAAAGATCCCTGTCCCAGATATTTGGTGATGGAGAGGGAAATTACCCGGAAGGCTCTTATCTTGATATGATATTGATCCACAACCTTAATACATTTCAGGAGGTTGATGTTCTGTATGAAGGAATTGAAAATCCGGATACAAAAGCAGAACACATTGGCGCCCTCGCTGCTTTGCGTGATTACCGTGACGGAACGAACCTTACCGGACTTAACCCGAAAGAGGAAAAGCTGATACGTCATATTGGTTTTTCAGGCCATCATTCAGCACCGGTAATGATGGAGATGATCCGGAGAGATAAATTCAACGTGCTTGATGGAATGCTGGTGGCTATCAATGCAAACGACAGACTTAATTTCAACATGCAGCATAACGTGATCTCTGTGGCATCCGCGAAAAACATGGGAGTGATTGCCATGAAGGTTTTCGCCGACGGTGCTATGTACACAAAGGATGCCGAATGGTCACGGAAACCAGAACATGTAGTCAGAACGGTTGGGAGTAGCTCTCTGCCATCCAGGCCCCTGATTGAATATTCGCTCACCACACCCGGCATTCATACCGCCATCATCGGTATTGGCCAGATCAGCGAAGACCCTGAATTGTGCCAGCTACATCAAAATTTCCAGTCTGCCCTGATCGAGCCTGACGGGCTCAATGAAACAGAACGACAGGAGGTTGAACAAATAGCGGGTATGGTGAAAGGTGGTAAAACCAATTATTTCCAGATTCCCGATGGAGGCCTCACTGCTCCGGGAGATCCTTCCATAAGCCAGCAATTAAAAGATGAACAGCGTGTGATAAACCTCACCTGGCATACGGCTTATGCAGGAACCGAACCCATAAAAACTTACGAGATCCTCCGCGATAATGAAAAGATTGCCGAGATAATCCATAAACCGCAAACAACCAAAGAACCATTTGTTTTCAATGAAAATGTGGCTGACAGGAATGCCCATGAATATAAGCTCGTTTCCGTTGACAAGGGCGGCCGGAAAGCGGAAACAGACATCCTTGTGCTGCCGTCAATGGAATAAACTATGAATAATCCTATTAAAAGTTATCCGGGGTTCGTTGCACTTTGCGGATTAATACTCTTCCTTTTCGGTCTCTCTTTTGTTCCTCTAAAGACCGGCAAGCTTCTGGAGGATTATATTCTAACCGGAACAAAAAATGAACAACTTACAGAAGAAATTGATTTTCTGTCGCTTGAACACGATCTTCTAAACCAGGAAATGAATGACATTAATGCAATTGTGAATACTACAATCCGGGAAATTAATGCCCTTATTCTCCTGTCCGGAGCAATCAATGATACCATCAACAATCTAATTGAAAAATCTAAAAATGATCTTAGCCTCCTCGACACCATCCAGGATCTTTACAATCATGATATCCTGTCAATCGAAATAAAAATTGACTCTCTCAATATGATTTTTGTGGAAAAATCGAATGAATTATTTCAACAGGTAAAGGCTTTCAACATTAAAGACCGGGACTTGAAGATAATCCGGGCCAAGCATAAAGGAGAGGAAAAACTAATTCTTCTGAGAAAGGTTTTCTTTTTTGTTTTTAGTTTCTTTTTTATTATTTGCTTTTTCAGCGGGGTATTTCTGTTTATTTACGGAGTAAAAAAGTGGAGGTCGGAATACGAAAAATCAAAAACCCAAAAGTTTTAGCAGCATCATTTTGGTAAAGGCAGATTAATAAGGGTTTATCCGGAAAATGAATAGGTGTCAGGTGGAACCTTAATAATTTAACGTGAGTTCGAAATATATGATATTGATATTTAACAGCATTTTATAGTTTGCTCGTTATTTTTTAATATTTTTATCCGGTTTTATTTATGAACTATTAATTTATTGGACTAAAGTCCCAAATAAAGGAGGTAATTTGGATACCCGCCATAATGGCGTGGTTAGTCAGTGATTAATAATTCAGAGCTTTAGCCTGACGCTTTGGTCAGGGTGTGACCGAAGCGTCATCACCTGACTATGGAAAATCAATAGTTGAGAAGTCCTCAACTATTGATTATTCCTACGTCAGCAGAAAAATTCATAGAATTTATGAATTTTTCATGTTAGATTAATTTTAAACAATTATCCAAAAAAAAATGACCAACGTAAAAAAAACAAAAGGAACAATTGGCATCCTTACAGGTGGAGGTGATGTTCCCGGATTAAATCCTGCAATTCGCGCAATTACCATCAGGGCTAACAGGGAAGGCTATAAAGTTATCGGGTTGAGAAGAGGATGGGCGGGGATAACTGAAATCATCAGGGATAATAAAGCCGATAACAGCAATTGTTATCAAACCCTGACCGATGATATTGTGAATAAGGCAGGAAGAACGGGGGGCACCTTTCTTCACTCTTCCCGAACCCGGCCTTGTCATATGAAAAAGGATATCATTCCTGAACACCTGAAGGATCAATATAAGGCAGAGTATAATGATCTCACTCCGGAAGTGATTAAAAATCTTGAATGGCTTGATATAGAATATCTGATCCCGATAGGTGGCGATGACACTCTCAGTTATGCCGTCCGCCTATACCAGGAAGGACTTAAGGTAGTTGCTATTCCTAAAACTATGGATAATGATGTTCCGGGCACGGATTATTGCATCGGCTTTAGTACTTGTGTTACCCGTACCATCATGATGACCAACAGCCTCCGTACTTCAGCCGGTTCACATGAGCGAATTCTGATTATGGAAGTTTTTGGCAGGTATGCAGGATTTACAGCCATGCTCCCTGCCATGGCCGGTGCAGCAAACCGTTGTGTAATCCCGGAATATAAATTCGATATTGATCTGTTGACTCAACTTTTGGTGGAAGACCGGAATCAAAATCCCAGCAAATATTCCGTTGTCCTGGTTTCAGAAGGAGCTATGATTAAAGGTAGTAAAATGATTTTTACAAACCAGGAAAAAGATGCATACGGCCATGCAAAACTTGGTGGTATCGGAGATTTAATCTCCATTGAATTAAAGGAGCTTTCAGCAAAATACAATAACGGGAAACCCATCAATGTCATCAATCAAAAGCTTGGCTACCTGGTTCGTGGGGGTGATCCCGACGCAATCGATTCAATTGTTCCCATGGCCTACGGAAATCTCGCGTTGGATCTCCTTTTAAAAGGTATTCATGGCCGTATGGTTGTCCTAAAAAACGGAAGGTATGACGATGTCCCTCTTGATGTAGTAACAAAAACAAAAAAATCTGTAAATGTTGAACAATATTATAACATCAAAAGGCTTCGCCCGTTTTACCATAGTTTTGAAATGAAACCTATGTTTCTTATGGCAGCTGAAAGATAGGTTAATTAATAATTAACGTGAGTTCGATATAATATATATTACGATGCTGTCGGATGTTTCCATCCGACAGTTAATGATATGGTAAGATTTTAATTACTCCAGTATTCAATGTCAGGTGGAAACACCTGACATCATGTAAGGTTAATTAATAATTATGTAATGAATGATGTTCTTATAAGGCTTAAAGCAATGCTTTAGGTCTTTATTTTTAAATAGCTGTATACTAATAATATAAATGAATTAATATGAAAAAAGAATTACAAACAAGCTGTTTTTCACAACGTACCAATCTTTTAATCCTTTGCTTTCTATTATTCACCTGTCTTTCCTGCAAGAAAAAAGAAAAGCCACCGGAGGAGGAAATTCCCGGTCTTTCCACGGAAGCAATTTCTTCTGCTGAAAATCCAATGGGTTTATCTTTTGATGAAAAAGAAAAAGAATTATTGGCTGATGGATTGGGTTCCCAATTAAAAATGTACGAACAAATGCGTACTTATTCCCTGGATAATTCGGTGCCACCCGCCATTCAATTTAATCCCATTCCCGCCGGTTTTCAATTCAAGCAGGTTCAGAAGGAAATTGAATGGGATTTAGTTAAAGAAATATCCATGCCTGAAAACAAGGAAGAACTTGCTTTTTACAGCGTATCCGAGCTTTCGTGTTTGATAAAATCTCAACAGATTACTTCTATCGAACTAACCAAACTTTATATCAGCCGATTAAAGAAATATGGGGATACACTGCATTGTGTGATTACACTGACTGATGAACTGGCATTAAAGCAAGCAGCCAAAGCAGATGAAGAAATCGCCGGTGGTTTATACCTGGGGCCACTGCATGGAATTCCATATGGGGTCAAGGATCTCCTGGCTCTGGGAGGATACAAAACCACCTGGGGTGCTGCACCGTATAAAGATCAGGTAATCAACGAAACAGCTACTGTTATTAAAAAACTTGATGAAGCAGGTGCGGTTCTTCTGGCAAAACTTTCAATGGGAGCTCTAGCAATGGGTGATATTTGGTACAACGATACCACCAGGAATCCCTGGAATCTAAAGCAGGGTTCGAGTGGTTCTTCCGCCGGTTCTGCTTCTGCAACGGTTGCCGGTTTGGTCGGGTTTTCAATCGGAACAGAAACCCTCGGATCCATCGTATCCCCTTCTACACGGTGCGGTGCTACCGGGCTTCGCCCTTCCTACGGCAGAGTCAGCCGTACAGGAGCTATGGCTCTCAGTTGGACTATGGATAAAATTGGCCCGATTTGCCGTACAGCCGAAGATTGTGCCCTGGTTTTTAATTTTATCAGAGGCCCTGACGGGATGGATCAAACCTTATATGATCTTCCTTTTAATTATAAACCAACTATAGATTTGAGCTTTTTGAAAATCGGTTACCTGAAAGAGGCTTTCAACAACGAATATGCTAACAGGAAAAACGACCTGAAAACACTCAAAACATTAAAAAAAATGGGGGCAAAACTGATCCCCGTTCGTTTTCCAAAAGACCTTCCCATCACTTCTATGAGAATCATTTTAAATGCCGAAGCTGCTGCAGCTTTTGAGGAGTTAACCCGGACAAACCGTGATACCTTATTGGTCAACCAAAGCAAGTGGGCCTGGCCAAATTCATTCAGGCGTTCGAGATTCATCCCGGCCGTTGAATATATACAAGCCAACCGGTTCCGGTACTTATTGATTCAGCAAATGAATGAAATTATGAAAGACTTTGATGTTGTAGTTACTCCCAGTTTTGGCGGTAACCAGTTGCTTATTACAAATCTTACCGGACATCCATGTGTGGTAATACCCAATGGCTTCAACAAAAATGGTAGCCCCACCAGTATCAGTTTTATCGGGAGCCTTTTCGATGAAGCAACCATCCTGGCCGTTGCTCATGAATACCAGAAAATTACTAATTTCGACGATCAACATCCGGCCCTATTCAGAAAATAATTTTATGCGAGCCGTAATCCAAAGAATAAATAAAGCCTCAGTTACCATCAATGAAAAAACAAAAACCTCCATCGGGAAGGGTTTGTTGGTTCTTGTAAGTATTGAAATAAAAGATACCGGTGAAGATGTCGACTGGTTATGCAAAAAAATTGTTCAGCTCAGAATCTTCAATGATGAAAATGGTATAATGAACATTCCAATCACCGAAGCGGGTGGTGAAATTCTTGCCATAAGCCAGTTCACACTGCATGCCAAAACAAAAAAGGGGAACAGGCCTTCATACATCCGCGCGGCAAAACCCGATGTTGCCATTCCCCTTTATGAAAAGTTTGTGCAACAATTAGAACAACTGTTGGGAAAGGAAGTTCAAACCGGAGAATTTGGAGCTTACATGAAGGTTGAACTGGTCAATGATGGTCCGGTTACCATATTCATTGATACCAAAAGAAAGAAATAGAATCCAATGGAAACAAATGAAACCGGGGATTCCGGTTTTAAAAATGCTGCCTTGTTGGTTGCCACATTTGCATCATTCCTCACTCCTTTCCTGGGTTCGGCGCTTAACGTTGCCCTTCCGGCCATTGGAAAAGACTTTAGTACAAATGCCATTACACTGAACTGGATAGTTAGTTCATATATTCTGGCAACAGCAATGATATTGTTGCCTGCCGGAAGAATGGCAGATATCATTGGCAGAAAAAAAGTATTTACCGGTGGTATTGTTCTTTTTATTACCGCCTCTGTTTTATGCGCACTTTCACCCAATGTATATTTTCTGATTCTCTTTCGCGTCTTCCAGGGAACCGGAAGCGCCATGATATTTGGAACAGGGGTGGCGATCATTACTTCTGCCTTCCCTCCCGATGAAAGAGGAAAGGCGTTGGGTATTAATGTTTCAGCCGTTTATATCGGACTTACCCTCGGGCCTTTTGGAGGAGGATTACTTACCCAATACCTGGGTTGGAGAAGTATTTTCTGGTTTACCGTTCCAATTGGGCTAATCTCCTTATTCCTGATTATAACCAGGCTTAAAACCGAATGGGCAGAAGCAAAAGGCGAATCCTTCGACTGGAAAGGAATGATGTTTTATTCTCTTTCACTCATTTTGATTATGTATGGATTTTCGAGGTTGCCTCATTGGATAGGGTTTCTCTTTCTGGTGTCTGGTATATTTATTCTGGTTGTTTTTATTCTTTTCGAACAAAAAGTCAAATTTCCCTTATTTGAAATGGACCTGTTCAAAAATAACAAGACGTTCGTTTTTTCAAATCTGGCTGCATTGATCAACTACAGCGCAACATTTGCTGTCGGATTTTTACTTAGTCTTTACCTTCAATATATTAAAGGATTGGATCCGGGAGCGGCAGGATTAGTTTTGGTCTCACAACCCGTTGTAATGGCTGTTTTCTCACCCATAACAGGGAGGCTTTCAGACAAGATCGAACCCCGGATTGTTGCGTCTCTGGGAATGAGCCTCTCTGCCATTGGTTTGTTTCTGTTCCTTTTTATAAAATCGACTACTCCCCTGCCGTTCATCATAATCAACCTGGTTTTCATCGGATTGGGATTTGCATTATTCTCATCGCCCAACACCAACGCTATCATGAGTTCGGTTGATAAAAAACATTATGGGGTTGCTTCCGGATCGGTTGGAACAATGAGAATGGTGGGGCAAATGTTCAGTATGGGTATTGCTTTGCTTCTCTTTTCTATTTTCCTTGGCAAAAACGAAATCCTGCCTGAAAATTACCACTCTTTCCTTTCCGCCATGCATGTTGCCTTTATTATTTTTACGATCCTTTGCTTTTCAGGGATATTTGCTTCACTGGCCAGGGGAAAATTACGATGAATACTGCCCTAACGGTGTTTGTTCCTTTGCCAGGATGAAGCATACCAAGTTTTAAAGCAACGGGGTATCTCAATATAATTTCACATATTTATCGCCTCAAGAGGCGGGGAATATAATCCGATGAGATCCCAGTCAACAGCACCCACCCAGTAAATACCTTCTTTAATCTTCCTTGCTTTCATTTTAATTTCTCCTTGTTTTGGTTTATTGTTTTTAGGCATAACAATGCGAAGCGCCGCTTAACATAAATCTATTTTTTCGATCAGTCGATTTCTATCTCCGGTATCCCAATAATCACCTTCATCGATCACTTCTAAATAGGGAAAATATCGTTTAAAGTATCTATCACTGAATCTACCTTTTGCAGGTTCTTCAGTTTTCCCTTGAAGTGTGTCGTTATTCCATATAATACAGAAACTAAAGCCCTGAAACAACTATATCGGTAAAAACCAGGCTCGGTGTGCGAAAGGAAGAATATATCCACGGGTCGTTTGCGACTTCAGCAAGCTTGTGCCAAAATTTAATGTGGTTATCAGCAATGTTCATCTCAACAACCGTTTGAACGGGTTCTCCATTTTCGAAAAGTTTACCTATGATACCTATCGAGGAATCGCCGGTAGTTGAATTGGAGTTGCCACCAATGAATCCAGTAATAAAGACGCCTCTTCCGAGGTCTTTCATGATTTCCCTCACAGATCGCTTTCCGGGAGGAATAATCAGGTTCGAAGTGCCTCCCGTGGTCGGCTCCCAGCCTAACTTCCTGCTGTAGTACCAATCAACATAGAATTCCTTCAATACACCAGCTTCAATCATCGTTCTCTTCTTCGCCGCGAATCCATCGCCATCGTACAACCCGCTGCCTAAACCACTCTTAATAAACGGATTATCGATAACTGTAAAAAAATCGCTTCCGATCTTTTCCCCTTTTTTATCTGCAAGAAACGAACGTTTTTGCTGGATGTTATATCCATTCATGGCACTAAGGAAACCTCCAAGTATCCTGGGAACATTCCGATTTTCAATAATGATCGGCAAGGTCTCCGTTTTGATTTTCTTCCCTCCAAGAAGATCAAGCGTTCGCTCAGCTGCCATAGCGCCAATTCTCTCTGGGTCTGGCAGTCCCTTTCTTTTTACGGATGCCAGGTAGTTATAGCTATTAGGTCGCCGGTCACCCTCATCCTGAATTGTCATGCTCGCCCCGGCCACATAAAAAGTAGATTCCCTGGCGCCTTCGAAACCGTTGCTTGTCAAAACGACTGATTCCCGATAACTATCGCGTTCCTCTGCAGTGACGGAAATAACCTTTTCCCCACCCTTGGCCAGGCAAGTATCTTCGATGGCTTTCACCAGGTTATGTCTGTCTTCAGGCGTAAGCTCATTATGTGAAGGATCGAGAAGTTCCAGGTCAAGATCGACTCTGCCTTCATAATATTTCGGATCCGGCAGTGTACGGAAAGGATCCTTTGCCAAAAGCTTAGTTGTTGCAACGGCATTTTTGACAAAGTTTTTCAGAGCGTCCTTGCGCAGATCGGAAGTATTCTGGCTCGAATAGCAACCATCAGCATAGATATCGATAAAAAGCCCTTTTGTGGAAGCCTCTTTAATATTCTCGGGTTTATGATCCCGGTAACTGATATTCACAAACCGTTCGCCGGAGATAGCTACCCTGCAGTTTTCTGCGCCGGCAGATTTTGCAGTTTTGATCGACCGGGCGGCCAGATCATACATTTCTTTATTCATCATTAACCTCCTTTTTTTTAATTTTTTAAACCGCCTACAGTCATCGATTTCACAAGGCATGTCGGCTGACCGAACCCTACAGGGACCGCTTGTCCGCCTTTACCGCATGCACCTCCACCGCCTCTGGACATTTCAAAGTCATCTGCAAGCAATGTAATGTTCCTGAGCATTTTCGGCCCATTTCCCATTATATTGACATCCTTTATCGGAGCCGTAAGCTTCCCGTCTTCGATCATTCGTCCCTGGGACACGTAAAATGCAAAATCTCCTTCACCGATTTTCACCTGCCCATTGCTCACACTCTGTATATATATGCCTTTCTTCACATTTTTGATCACATCCTCTGGTTTTGCCTGGCCCGGCAACATGTAGGTGTTTCGCATACGGGGCTGAATATAGTGCTCATAGCTTTCACGACGCCCGTTACCTGTTGGTTCTAATTTGTAATACCGTGCGGAAATTTTATCATGCATATAGCTGGAAAGGATCCCGTTGTCAACCAACACTGTTTTTTGACCCGGTGTACCTTCATCATCAACATTTATTGAACCTGGCAGATTACGGTTGGTACCGTCATCAATGATGGTCACAAAGGGCTCGGCCACTTTTTTGCCGATCATGGTGCAGAAGGTAGATATTCCTTTTCGGTTGAAGTCAGCCTCCATCCCGTGTCCAATAGCTTCATGAAGCAGTATGCCCGTAACGCCAGGACCCAGGACAATGGGCATTTCACCTGCCGGAGGCTGAACAGCATCAAAAAGAAGGTTTACACGATCGACTGCTGTGTTCGCAATCTCATCTACTACTGCCGGAGTGTAGAATGAGAAATCCCAGCGACCACCGAGGTTCCAGCCCGCCCTCTCCCGTTTGCCATCTTTTTCAGCAACTACAGAAGCATAGAGGTAATTCTTAGGCAACAGGTCTTCAGCTTTTGTGCCATCGCTGGTAACCACAAGTATTCGCTTTTGTTCATCGTGAAATTGAGCGTTTACTTTAATAATTAGAGGCGACAGGGCAAAACATTTATCGTTTGCAGATTGTACGAGTGGAAGCTTTGATTCAAGCGGAATTGAAGTCAGCAAGGTTTCAAGCGGATAATAATTTTCCAGCTTTTGTTTTACAAACTGGCTCGCGGGATCTTTTGGCGTAGAGTCAGCTATCGTTGCAGCAGTAGAGGCGGCAGCCAGCATGGCGCTCTCAGTCAGCTCCTGGCTAAATCCATAACCGACCTGGTCGCCTTTTACGGTTCGAATTCCCACACCAAGAGCCACGGTGCTGTAAGCCTGGTTTACATGGCCATCTTCAAGAATAAGCCAGTTACGAATGGTATGCTCGAAGTACAGATCGGCAAAATCACCACCCCTGTACAAAGCCCTGGCAAGTACCTTTTGACATAAGTTGTCGTTAATACCAAACCCGGATTCAAAATATCCTGATTTATCCGCACCAGTATGGTTTGTGCAGCCCCATGGTAAAGCAGGTATTATTGCTGCCGCAATAGAGGCTTTGGTCGTGGTTTTGATAAAAGAGCGTCTCGTTAATTTTTTCATAAAGTCCTCCCCCGGATTTAATTGATTTTATAATTTGTTGAACTATTTTGTTATCAAGAGTCGTTTTTTTTTGTAATAAGTTATTTGTTATCTAATCAACCACCTCCTCCTTCCTTCCAAGGAGAAGAATTTTGTGCTAACCTATTTATTTTGCAGCTAATTTGGGAATAATAAATCACATAAACAAAAAATTATGATGCACCGGCGGTAACCATAGAACTTTTGCCATGGGTCTGAACGGCAACACTTTCGCGGCTGAGAATAGGGTCATTGTCAAAGAACTTTGGAGCCGGGAACCATTCATCAAAGCTACTATTTCCGGGATTTACCGGGTTGCCTTCGCAGGCAGAGCCAAGATGCCATTTTCCGAAATGACCAGTAACATATCCTTCCATCTTCAGTGCTTCTGCAATGGTAATCTCCTGCGGGCGAAGTGTGTGTCCCCACTTGAAGCATCCAAAACGATTTGGATGGCGACCGGTCATGACACTCCCTCGCGTAGGTGAACAGACCAGTGCAGCAGCATAAAAGCGGTCGAAACGCAATGCAGGGGCGCGATGCATCCCCCCACCATAAGACATACACCTACGCCAATTACTTTTAAAAAATTACAATTGTTCATTTGCTTTTAATCTTTTCCTTCATTATCGAACAAATATTCGACTGCTAATTTCGTCATAATATATTGTATTTAAAAGAAAATAATTCTTCAACCCGGAGTCTTGATTTTTCCTCTTAAATCTTTAATTTGCCCACGTTTGGATTTACTGTCAAGGCGTTTGATCTGAGAACTTCGGGTCGGTTTAGTAGATCTTCGCTTTTCGCGTGTAGCTAAAACGCTCTTTACGAGATCGTGTAGCCGGCCTAATGCTATATCTCTATTTTTTTTCTGACTTCGTTGCTGCTGAGCCTTAATTATAATCACCCCCTCCTTTGTAATACGTTTATCGTTTAACCTCAGGAGGCGTTTCTTATACAAACCTGGTATCGATGAGTTCTTTATATCGAAACGTAAGTGTACAGCAGTGGATGTTTTGTTAACATTTTGACCTCCCGCTCCCTGGGCACGAATAGCAGTAATTTCGATTTCGTTAGCCGGTATAATAACTCTTTTAGAAATTTGAAGCATTGGTTTTTGTGTTACTGGTAATATGCCCGATCTCCTTATGGATTAATTGTGCATTAAAAGTAAAAACGCATCCAGATTTCTACTTTCCTTTTAAATTGCTTACTGCCATATTCCGCATGGTTATTACCAAAGAAAAAAACCGGCCAGAGCAAAACTTCAAAATTTGTGTATGGTTTATAGCTTAGTTGAGGAGAAATAAGAAAACTTTTATCAGCCAGATTAAAAATAGTGAACATTGAAATTGAAGAATAAAGCCAGGAAAAGGGTTCAGGTTGAATTAGTTTCACATAGAGATAATCCTGCATTAATGTTTTTGAGCGAAAGGTAGTGGACATGTTCAATTTTGCAGGGTTAATTACCTCAGGAATGTCACTCTCTAAACTGCTTTGCAAATAGTCTACGTATGAAGCAAACTCATTTTTTGATAAACCGCTGTTGTTGTGGTAATATTCAACAATGAGTGTTGTATTGAATCGATTTAAATAGCGCAGACCCAGTAGAAGGGAAACGCCGTCAATTTTTTGTTGGAAAACCAAATCATCAACAATAAGATATTTTTTTTCTCCATGCGCATAACTAAATTCAGAATGAATTTCCACGTTTTCCCGTAAATTGGCTGAAAAGTCCACCCCAAATCGCTGAGGTTCATTTTTTTTAAAAGCTGTCATAAAATCGATGTCAATGTTTCTAAAGAGAAAATAGAGCTTAAATGCAGCACCAATTTTGTCGGCAGATGCAAACTTTTGATTAATCGCGGCTTCAGGTGGTAACAGGATAGCCCCCACAGAAAAATTCTGCAGGGAACCGGACGCAAAACTCCTGTTATAATTAATATAAACTGATGCCTTCCCCGCCAAAGCCAGGTCGGGATTTTCGGGATCTTTTTCAGCATTAACATAGCCGGCGGGATTAAAAGCATATCCTTTGCCCCAGTTAAAGCGGCGCCTTCCGATGCTCATACTTAAACGCGGAGAAAGGTTTAAACTACCATATAATTCAAAAAAGGATGGCGAAAGAGGCTCTTCTTTGGCATACTGGTAAAACGTCTTCATAAAAAAACCGACTTGCTTATGGCGATATTCACCGTTCAGGTAAAAATCAAGCCTGTTTTGAGAGAGATAATCACTTTTTTCAGGAATATCATAAAATTGCAATCCGAAAAATGGGGACGGTTTTCGAGTTTGCAGCATACCCCATTTCGCATCGAGATTGCCATTAAATTCAATTTTAGGTTCTTCTTCTTCAGGAATGTCGAATTCATATTCTTGCGTAAACCCACTGGTAAAGGCATTACCAAAAAGTACCATCAAAAAAATTTTCTTTATTAGTCTCATCGTAATTCACCTAATCTCGATAAATATTCAAGCGTAAACACTTCGTCGGGGAAATTTCGGAGTTTCATTCCGGAATAGATCATCAATGAGCGATAACCTTTATACAGAGAGCTACTCGTTTCAATAACTGCAGGTCGCATTATTCCGTCATCAAAATTTTTTACATTTTTGAATTCCAATGTTTTTATTAACATTCCGGATGCGGCATAACATTCAACCTTTGTTACCATAATATTTTTTTTTTCAACCCACATTTTCAGTCTGTCATAAGCTACTATTTGGGTTCTTGCTTTTAGATTTAAAATATATTCAGATTCATTCTGTTCTAATATTGTCGCATCATATTCAACTGAATAATCGAGCCGCATGATATCTGCATTATTGAAAATGCCGCCAACAACCGATTGCATGCTGGTAATCCGAATTGGTCTTCCAACATTGGGAATATAGAGCCACATATTATCCCCCAAACGCAGAGTTGCGCGTCCTTTCTCACTGGCCGGGGAGATATAAAGCATGGCTACTTTGTCTTTACCTTTTTTTACTGTAAAAAAAATGAATTCCTTTTTACTACCGTCAGGCTCTTCGTTAATGAGCTTGCGATAGGATTCATAAGAGACAGGCATGAGATTTTCATCCACCTTTTTGAGTATTTCATTGCCTTCGGTTTCATTTGTAGTACCTTCTTGTGCCCAAATTACAGATGAAATGAAAAAGAATATCAGTATAAGGGATAATTGATTTTTGTTCATTTTTTATTTTTTTATACATGTCTTAAAGCCTCAACAGGCTGCATTCTTGACGCCTTAAGCGCTGGTTGCAGGCTGGATATAATTGTAATAAATATCACAATCAAAGAGACCGAAATTAATTCTGTCGGAGCGATTGAAGTCTCCAAAAGAATATTCTTCATTCTCCCGAAAGAAAAATGGATATTGGCGATATTAATTAAAAATAAAGCCAGCACACCAATGACATTACCAACAATTGTACTGATTATTCCCAGGGAGAAACCTTCCGCCATGAAAAGCCACAACACTTTCGATGGTAACGTGCCAATAGCTGAAATAGTGCCGATTTCACTGACACGTTCATACACCGACATCATCATAATGTTCAAGATACTGATGAGTACAATGGCGATGAGTACCATTTTAACTGTAATTATCAGCAAATCAACAATAGCGGCAATGGTTGAAAACGGGGATAAGTCTGCCCATGTGTGCAGTTCAAAAACCGGTGTATTCTGTTTGTTTTTAAATTGATATAATTCATCCGTAAGTAACTTGTTAACTCCGCCAAGTTTGTCAGGATTTTTCAGACGAATAGCCACTTCATTAATTTCTTCACCGTAAATTCGCAGTAAGATTTTAGCGTCATCAATATGCACGAAACCATCCCGGCCTGAAGGTCCCAACAGACCTTCGATGATATTGGAAACTTTCAGGCTTAAACCATTAACGGAACCATCCTTATTATTGGCAATCAGAACAACCTCATCTCCTGGTTTGAGCTTTAACCCTTTGGCTAAATTTTCCGGTATAATTATTTTGCCTTTTTCAATAAATTTACTTGTATTTTGAATATCTCCGATAATTCTCTCAACCAATCGAGGGCAGGCAGCATTTTCCATCTGCGGTTGAACTGCCGTTAAACGAATATTGGTCGTTTCCTGAAAGTTACTAAGCATTGCGCCAAATTTTATACGATAAGAAAAAGCCCCAATAATGTCTTTATGTTTTTCAAATAGATTATCAAGTTGTTTAATGCCTTTTTCATCAATATTTAAATGCAGGGGCAGATTATCGATGGAACTGACATATCCTTTTTTATGAATTTGTAAATGTCCCAGCATTGAATCCGTAATAGAACCGATCATCATACTTTTAAACGAAACAGAAACTCCGGAAAAAACAATCACCAGAACGATCCCGAGAACGATAAGCAGTGATGTCATAAGAGTTCGTCTTTTATACCGAAACAAATTTCGAATGGCTATCTTGAAAATATTTTTCATTTTCTTATTTTCTCCTATAAATTATTTGCAATATTTTTACCATGATTCTATGAAGCGCCAATTTTTTTGCCTACGATTTTTCCGTCTTCGAGTGTGTAAATAATTTCAGCTTCTTTGACAATTTTGGGGTCATGAGTCGAAAAAATAAAAGCTGTTTTGAAATCCCGTTTCATCTGCCGCATCAGTTCAATAATTTTGAAAGCCGAGTCATGATCCAGGTTGGCAGTTGGCTCGTCTGCCAGTACCAACTTGGGATCTGTGACCAATGCCCGGGCAACAGCAACCCGCTGCTTTTGCCCTCCTGAAAGCTGCGAAGGGTATTTATCTTTTTGATCAGCTATACCCACCGCGTCCAGATAGTGCATAATTCTCTTCTTGCGTTCATTGGCTTTAATATTTTGCACCATGATAAGCGGATATTCCACGTTTTCATAAGTGGTCAATACAGGCAACAGATTGAAATTTTGAAATATGAATCCGAGATATTGGCCCCGAAACTGCGCTGCTTCTTTATTTGAAAGAGTATTTACCGCTGTACCGTTCACAAACACTTCTCCGGATGAAGGCTTGTCAAGGCAGCCAATAAGATTAAGTAATGTTGTTTTGCCGCTGCCTGATGGGCCTACAAAAGACACAAATGATTGTTTATCAATATCTATTTCAATATCTTTTAACGCCTGAACAGATATTTCACCCATTCTATAATCCTTTGTAACTTGTTTTAATTCAACTAAAGACATATAATTTTTCTCCTATGGTTAATAAAGTATTTCAGAAGTGAGGGGTGTATCAAAATTAAAATATTGTCAAAAATAACATATTTCTCAATTCTTTTGAGCGTACAATGAAAAACGGTGTTCAATAAATTTTAGCTTTTGTATAACGGTGCGAGCAGAGTTGCATGTAAGTCTAAGAACGAGCTTGCTCGCTGCATTTTTTGGTTAACTGTCCTTCTCATTTTTTTTAACCCAAATTCTCTGGATTATTTTCATCCTGTGCCCAATTTAACGGGTTCTCAATAATATATTTTCTGATTCTATTTAATTCATCTTCATCACGTATTATTCGGTCGTGATACTGTAATTGCCATAACCGTTTTTTGAACGGAGGCCAATTATTCTGTTTTACACAATTGATATATCCGTTTGTGGTGATGGATTTGAACGCGCCAATGATTTCAAACAATGTAGGGACGGGTCTCGTGTCCGTCCTTTTTGTCGCCGAATCACCTGTTTCAGGTTGGTTAATGTGGGTTTCATCCGCATCATTAAGGACGCCCACAAGGGACGTCCCTACATTCACCTGTTCCGATGATGTATTTCCATCATTTTCCCCGGATAATATTTGAAGATGCCGTGAAGATGGTTCGGCATAATAACGTATTTATCAAGGATTACACATCCATATCTTTTAGGGATTTGATTCCATTCCTGATCAATCATTTGACCCGCTTCATTTAATCTTATTATGGCCTCATCTATTTCTCCAAATAATTTCTCCCGATCCTGTGTGCAGATCGTAACATAATAGTATCCCGATCGGGAATAATCATATCCTTTCAATCGTATCGATTGGCGATGGTGCCTGTAAGGATCATATCCCATTCATCAATATCTTTGGAT
>JAUWBB010000132.1 GCA_030605195.1 Bacteroidota bacterium | reverse complement strand
GACAGCCAATTTATTGGCTGGAACGGAACGTTAAAAAAAGTGTCACGTCCCGTTAGGGACTGAAAGATTATCTTTCAGATGCTTTGCAATCGCCAATTAAAAATTCTGAATTACTAACTGACTTTGAACACTTGAAACCAGTAGCTTAAGTTATTTTAACGTGAGTTAGATATATTAAAAAATTACGATGCTGTCGGATGTTTCCATCCGACAGTTAATGATATGGCAAGATTTTTATTATTCCAGTATTCAATGTCAGGTGGAAACACCTGACATCATGTAAACATTTCATCAGGGAAGGAGCATATTTAACTATGGTTGCGAGTTACGAATTACGTGTTATTCATTTCAAGCCCTACGGGCTGAATTTTTTGTTTTGATCTTTACTACAGCCACTGAAGTGGCTGCCTGCCCGACTTCGTCATTTCCGCCCGGTTGACGCCAGTCGGACAGGCAGGCGGGCCTATTATATGTTAGTCCCTGACGGGACATAAATCCGATTTCAGAACTATTAAAAAAGCGAAGATCATTTGGTTTTATAGACTTATCAGCGATTGATATTGAAGCCGAAAATGTCTACATAAAAAAACAATTCGGTTTTGTAAGTGTTTGTTTTGAGTTTATAGGCATACCGTATTCCAAGACTTAGAGGGAAAGGTATCCGTAATACATAAAAATTGGTTATAAATTCAGCTCCCAGGGAATTAAACACCTCTGTGGTTTCATTCGTTTTTTTGGTCAGGAGATAATAATTTCGTTTTCCCTGTGTATGGTCGTAAAAAATACTCCCACGGAATCGTTTTATGTATGCTAGTGAAAAAAAACTAAGATCAGGATAAAACAGGGGCATGGTATATTCAGCCGTAAAAGCTTGCAGCTCTTCAGATATCCGGTTATCATATCCCCTCGGGTAATCCAGTGTATTATAATAACTAAATCGTTGTGGTTTTTGTTTTTCAATGCCTGCTTTTATTTTCAAACTGTGATGATTGAACAGGCCCGGGAAATACAATGTAGTACGGAAAGAATATTTTGAACCGTAATTAACCTGGTCATAAGGAGAATTTACAAATCTTAGATCAAAGATTTGTCCCCACTTTGGAAAAAGATCCTTATTTGACAGTTTGAGGTAATTGTAAAAATAAAACCGGTAGTTTATTAACCAACGCCCTTTATCAAATACCTGCTTGTCTTCATTAAAAATACGACTATTAGTATATCCCGCATTGATGGAAGGAAAGAACCCACGGATAAACCGGTTCCGTGTCAGGTTTACAGGAATAGATATCTTCGTGTTGTAATTAAACCGGTTTGAAACATCAGCATCAAGAGTATCAGGGTATACAAATGGAGTACCACCATAATCTGCCGAAATTTCAATTACCGGATATGCCCCCTTATAGATAAATTTAGTTATAATATGATGATTATTGTCCCTGTAGGCATATCCAAGAGAAGTAAATGCTGTACTCAGCTGGTTTTGAGATAACAGCGTGAGACCAGGGTGGATTTGTGAGGTTTCCAGATCAAAATCAAAATAATCGAAATAAAAGGGTGCCCAGCTATGGAATTGAAATATATTTTGCCACTTCCGGTAAGGTTTTGCTTCATAGTTTTTTCCTGGAATGTTTTGACTTAGAACCGGACCTTTTTCTTGTTTAACCAAATCCTCATACAATTTGATTGAATTGTTTTTTATCGCTTCAATAGGAATCCATTGGTCAGGGTTTATTTCCATTTCTGCCAGATTGAACCCTTGCGAAGAATACTCGGAAAAGGCAATTTTATTTCCGTTCGCCGAACAGGCGACATCAAATGCTCCGAATTTTGATGAAGTAACCTGATACTTTTTCCCGGTTTTCGTATCCAGCGCATAAACATTATCAATTCCCGAGTGTGTTGAATGATACAAAATATAATGTTGAAAGAGTACTGCATTTTGTTTATCCGAATAATCCGGTTCCATTATCGTTTCCCATTTCCCTGATGTAAGGTTCACTTTCCGGATTCCTTTGCCTTTTTCGTCAATAAAGATTGAAATAATGTTTTCCCCGTTTTCATTCCAGCCTGGCATTTGAATAATTTTATGGCCGGGGGATTTAAATTGTTGAATGATTTCCCCATTCTTTGCATTCAGGATAACCAGAGATATTTCATTTTCCGGTGTGATTTCAACGGTGGCAATACGCAAACCATCTTTTGAAAAAGCAGGTGCAAAATACCGGGTTTTATCGGTAAGTGATTTTTCAATGCCGGAAGTGATGTCAAAGGTTTTAATCACAGAATAGCGTTGATGTTCCCATCTTGGATCCTGAATTCTTTCTGCCCATACGATTTTGTTTTGTGCGACCGATAACCGGACGGGATTATAAAATCCAGGCGTATGGATTTTTATTTCTCTTCCATCCGGATGGATAGCAACAAATTCCCTGATCTGGTCTATCCCTGATTTCTCAACGATAATAACACTGTCGTTCAGGTACCGTGGGAACCGGTAATTTGTATAGGCTTTTTTCTTTTTTTGATTTATTTTACGGTATTGGGTATAGGTTAATTCATCAGCCTGTTTTTTCCACAACGCATTTAATTCACGGAACGTCTCGTCGTAAAGTCTCTTTTTTGAGAGGCCTGTTTGTTTAAACAAGCTGAAGTGAAATGGATTGAGGGTGAATGGTTTTTTGCCGATATCATTTAAAACATTATCCCAGAGTTGACTTCCGTATTTTTGTCTTGAAAAAGCGACCATCTGATAACCATATTCGTAGTAATTTGGAACATAATTCTTGTATGATCCCAAAAGTGATTGGTCGTAACTGAGGGTTTTCCCTTTTTCAAGCGATCTTGCTCTCAGTTTCATTTCAAAAGAAGGCAATCGGCCCCTGCCTGCAAGGGATAAACTAGTTTCAGTGGCAACAGCATCCCCTTCCAAAAACCAGAAAGGGAGCATACCTGTTACTCCACCCTGTGCCTGTTCGCCCAACAGGTAGGAAAGGATCTTCGTTAAACCCTGGTTTAATTTATTAACCTGGACAACATGTCTTAATTCATGCAAAACCAATTGCTCTAGAGGATCCTGTGGATATTCATCCTGGTTTGGGGTAGGAAAAAGCTCTATTCTTTTCGGGGCCCAAGCAACAAAACCGTTGTTTTGAATGGAATAGTTGTGTACAATGACGGAAATTTTTTTTGGCTTGTGATGCAAGGAATAAGTTACATAATCATAAGCATATTCAAGTGTATTCATTAATCGCTGAGCTTCCTTTTCATATGATTCGGGAAAAATAACCTGAAATTTATCTGTATTGATTTGTTGCCATTTTAAATACCCCGGATCCTGCCCCTGTTCATAAAATTGAGCAAATGAAACGTTTTGAAAAAAAAGAAAAAAAATAATCAACCAACAGTATGGATTGAAAATCTTTTCCCTGAAATTACCCTGTATCAGTATCTCCCCATCTTTTACCGTTCCCCCCACTCCGCAATTTGATTTCAGATCCTTACCCAGTTCCTTTATATCCTGAGTAGTTCCGGCAAAGCCCGTAACCAGTGTAACTGTTTTTCCCTTTCTTTTTTTCCTGTCAAGGGAAACCATCAGGTTTTGCTGATTCGGGGCAAGTGTTTCAGACTTTTCTTCCTCCTGGTATTGATATTTAAAGTCCGGGGCAGTTGAGTACACAATATCAATCCCGCGTTTTTTATTTTTTTTCGGCATTTAAATTGTTTTCTCAAAATTAAAGAATAAATATTACCATTTCCATCTGGATAAAGGATAAATGATACAACTACGTTGAATTACCATATATAACCCTTATTTTCAGGCAAAGGTATTTTTATGATTCAACGCAATCATTAGCAAAATCTTTTATGAGACAGTTTTCTATGTTAAATTTGTATCTTTAAAGATTCCAAACCAACCAAACTAAAAAATAAATGCTCATTGAAGATGAAACAATACAGATTCCTTAACCTTCTGATTGGCTGGTTAACCTTTTTAATTGCCTCAGTAGTTTATTTAAAAACCATTGAACCCACAACCAGCCTGTGGGATTGCGGAGAATTCATCGCAACTGCCTTTAAGCTCGAAGTAGGTCATCCTCCGGGAGCTCCTTTTTTTATGATTCTCGCGCGGATTTTTTCATTACTGGCTGGCAGCAATGTTGCCAATGCAGCAAAAATGATAAATTCCTTATCAGCCCTTGCCAGTTCATTTACCATCCTGTTTTTATTCTGGACCATAACCCATCTGGCAAAAAAAATAATCATTAAGAATAAAGACTATTCCAGGGGAAATGTTATAGCCGTGATGGTAAGTGGTTTGGTTGGCGCTTTAGCCTACACTTTTTCTGATTCATTCTGGTTTTCGGCTGTTGAAGGAGAAGTTTACGCTACCTCTTCATTGTTTACGGCGGTTGTGTTTTGGGCAATCTTACAATGGGAAAATGTTGCTCATGAGAAACATTCAGAACGCTGGCTTATTCTGATCGCTTATTTAATGGGGTTATCCATAGGGGTTCATCTGCTTAACTTACTTGCCATTCCTGCCATTGTATTTGTTTATTACTTTAAAAAGTTTGACGTTAATGCTAAAGGGTTTCTATATGCCATATTGATCTCATTCGTGATTTTAGGCATAATTATGTATGGTATCTTGCCGGGTGTTGTAACCACAGCATCCTGGTTTGAACTGTTGTGTGTAAATACCTTCGGTCTTCCATATAATTCGGGGGTTTTATTTCATGCTTCATTACTCATTGCTGCTATTGCCGGAGGGATTTATTATACTTATAAAAAGGAGAAATTGATCCATACAACGGTATTATCGGTTGCGGCTTTAACCTTACTCGGAATTCCATTTCTGGGAGGTTCAGCATTTCTTGATTTTTTGTTGATACTGGTTTTGGTTGGCGTTGTTTATTTCATTGCAAAAAATAATCGTGTAGTTCTTAATACTATAATCACGGCCTCTGCTGTCATTTTAATCGGTTACTCCTCTTTTACAATGATCGTTATCCGTTCATTAGCCAACCCCCCCATGGATGAGAACAATCCGGAAACTGTTTTTTCACTACTTTATTACCTGAACAGGGAGCAATACGGTGACAGGCCCCTGATGACAGGTCAGTATTACAATGCCCCAGTAATCAGCATTGAAGAAGGTAAGCCAACCTACACCAAAAAAGACGGAAAATACGTAATTACGCGGTATGCTCCGGAAGTAAAATTCGATAAACGGTTCACAACCTTTTTCCCAAGGATGTGGAGTAATAATTTGCCTGAGCACTCAAGGCACTATCAACAATGGGGAAACATAAAAGGAAAACCGGTTCAGGTTGCCGGTCAGAACGGGGAAAGAAAACCCGTTCATGTACCCACATTTACTGAAAATCTCCGGTTCTTTTTCAGCTACCAGATCGGGCATATGTATTTCAGGTATTTTATGTGGAATTTCTCGGGCCGGCAAAATAATATTCAGGGTCATGGGGATCCCCTGAAGGGGAACTGGATAACAGGAATAAAATTTTTTGATGAGATCCGGTTAGGTCCGCAGGATAATTTACCTGAAAGCTTAAAATCTGCCAAGGCCAGAAATATATACTATTTGTTACCGTTCCTTCTCGGTTTAATGGGCATATTTTATCAGCTCCAATGGAATAAAAAGGACTTCTGGGTCGTTTTGCTCCTTTTTGTGCTTACCGGGATTGCCGTCGTGATTTATTTGAACCAATATCCTAATCAGCCAAGGGAACGCGATTATGCTTATGCAGGCTCCTTTTACGCATACGCCATTTGGATTGGGTTGGGTACCCTGGCACTGTACGATTTTTTGAGGAAATTCATACCGGATCATTTAGGCGCTGTGGTTTCCGGAGCACTGTGTTTATTCCTCGTTCCCGGTATTATGGCTAATGAAAACTGGGATGACCACGACCGTTCAGGACGATACACTGCCAGGGATATTGCCTATAATTACCTGAACTCCTGTGCTCCAAATGCCATTTTATTTACCAATGGGGATAACGATACTTTCCCCTTATGGTATGCTCAGGAGGTTGAGGGTATACGAACAGACGTAAGAGTAGTGAATCTGATGTTGTTCAATACCGACTGGTATATCGATCAGATGAAGAATAAAGCATACGAATCGGAACCTGTACCCCTTTCCTTACCCCAGGAAAAATATCTTGACGGAACGAACAACCAGATCTACCTGATTGAACGGTTTAAGGATTATATTGACATAAACCGGGTAATAAATTTTGTAAAAGACAATAATCCGGCTACTAAAATAAAAACACGTGATAATGAGCATTTGGATTATATTCCAACAAAAATGCTCAGGTTACCTGTCGATTCAGCGAAAGTAATTGCCAACGGTACTGTATCGCCTGAATTGGCTGACCAAATTGTTTCTTCCATTGACATGAAATTTAACAAGAGTTATTTGATGAAAAATCAGATGATGGTTCTGGATCTGCTTGCGACAAATAATTGGGAACGCCCGATTTATTTCGTGACAGGTGGCCATGAGGATGCGCTTGGACTGGAAGATTATTTCCAGCTCGAAGGTTTTGCCTACCGGTTTGTGCCGATAAAAACCACACGTTCCGGGTTTTTGGAATACGGAAGGATCAATACGGATGTAATGTATGATAATCTTATGAATAATTTCAGATGGGGAGGAATGGAAGGCACGGATCTACATCTGGGGTATTACGAAAGGAGAACTTTTTCGGTCATCAAAATAAGAAATAATTTTAGCCGGCTTGCCAAAAAATTGTTATTGGAAGGAAAACGCGATTCTGCTGTGGCAGTGCTCGACCGGTGTTTAGAATTGTTTCCCCATGAACGTATACCGTACCATTACTTTATGCCCGGAATTATTGAAGCTTATTATAATGCGGAAGAAATAGAAAAAGCCGAGAAAATAGCAGAAGAGTTTGCCTCGATATGTGAGGATAACCTTAGTTATTACTTGTCACTTAAACCCGGTATGAGAAAATCTATCACCAGTGATATTCAACTTCAACTCCAGTTGCTTCAGATGTTAACGGGGGTGACAAAAGAATCAAATCCGGAGGGAGTAGCAAAAAACCTTGAGGAGAAATTTAATCGATTGTATAGTCAATATTTACAGACTTCCGGGCAATAAAATCAGACCTGTAGGGTCTTAATTCTAATATTCGTGTATTTTTTGGCAGAAAATCACAAAAATCAAATAAATACCAATATTTAATCTCTAAATTCCAAATTTTTAAGAATGATTTTAAAATTCACAGTTGATTGAAATTACGAAATACGACCTGCTATAGACGAAACGGACCCTGTGAAATAGTATTTTTGATTTTACCGGGCTTGACTCCAAGCCAGATCCTGTGTAATCCTACTTTCAAGCCCTACGGGCTGTTTCTTGTTCATTATCCGCTTATACCCAGCCACTAAAGTGACTGCCTGCCCGACTGCATCATTCCCGCCCGGATGACCCGGTCGGACGGGCAGGCGGGTCTATTATCTTTTAGTCCCTCCGGGACTATAACATTGATTAATTAAAATTTTAAATTTGTCCCGCAGGGACAATATGGTAATAGCCAGGGGCGAAGCCCCTGGTAATAAGAAATATAAACAAAAAAACCTCGATTGCCGGCATTGATCTGAGGGAAACTGATGATTTCGGGGTTTGTGCCACAAGCAGATTAGAATTAAACATTAAGATTCCAAGGCTAAAAATCCTAAGGATCTTTAAATAATATGTTATTCAATCTATTCCCAATTTTTCCCTGATGGAATCCGGAACAGCATCTTTATGAACCATATAATTAGTTGTTTTATACAATATAAAAGCTTTTGAGGCATAATGGCATCCATCGTAAGGTCCGTATTCACCC
>JAUWBB010000224.1 GCA_030605195.1 Bacteroidota bacterium | reverse complement strand
TCAGAATATTAAATGCGAAGGTTATTTTCTTCATGCTTTGAAAACTGATTTGAAATAAATATAAGGAAAATAGATGAATTTTTACCATTTCAGCCGTTTCCCCCTTTTTCCAATCAATTCCAGATAGGCGCTTTTTTTTTCTTTCGAAAGAAAACTGATTTTAATCAGTTCTATCCAGGCTGGAATGGCATTTTGAATGGTAAACAGGACATTTCCTATAGATCTTCGGTTCAGGCCCAGCCTTTCTTCCCCGTAATAATCAACCAGGGTTTTCCGGTTTAGGTTACTCTTTTTGCCGTTGATGGGAAGGGCAATTTCTTCTGTTGCATTTTTTAAAGTAATTGTAGTGTTAATCAGATCGTAAACGGGGGAAAGCTCAACCATGTTATTCCTGCGGATCAGAGAATAATTCTTAAGGTGCATATCTTCATTCCCAATAATGAAGTTAAAGATCACAAGCTTGAATAACTTCTGTTTTTCTACTGCCGGGAAAGTGCAATATTTCTCCAAAATCCCTGCCAGCTTTTCCATGGAATAATCATATTTTGTCTCCCGGTTTTTCCCTGCCAATTGTGCAAAGTCTTCAACGGGAAGTTTCCTGTTCTTTCCGAACCGGTCGAATCGCTTAATAAAATATGTGAAAGAGCTGTCTTTTGAATATACCATTCCGTGAAGTGGCACCTCAAGTCCGATTGTTTTGGCAATCCGCATGGTGAGGTCTTCGTTCTGGGGCAATTCAGGATAGAAAATATGCTGAGGTTTCAGAATGAACCTGCCCTCTTTATCAACAATCGAAAAACTGTTATTCTTTATACTAAGAACAGCACTTAATTTGGGTTGAATACCCTGGATTGACATTTTGTCTGCCCTGGCAGCTGCTTCCTGTCTTTGTTCATCAGCAGTAAAAGGAAGGTCATTAAAAATGATCAGGCTACGGGATAGTTTGTTAAGTCCTTTTTCCGAATATTTTTTATTATTACAATCCTCATATGTAATAGGACATCTATTCATCGGATTCTTTAATGGTTACGGCTCCAACCATATCTTCTCCAACGGTGATTAGTTGTGTGAACAGATCATCACGGTCAATCTTCTTTTGTTTCAGCAGGGCTTCCAACTGAAATCCTTCGGGTAGCAGTCCATCGAAAAATGGAGGAAATTCATCGAATTCGAATTCAATATCTTTAACAGGCATGGTTAGAGAAACCGGTTCTCCCGGGTAATTTTCAAAATAGCTAAACCGGTATTTCTTCCCTTTTTCCAGTTCAACTAAAACCCCGGAGGGTTCTCCGTGCATGAAAACTTCAGCCTTTCTCATGGTATTGTTGTTTAAAGTGCTTCATTAACGGGCCGCTGAAGTTCATTTGAATATTCAGGCCTTCCAGGATTTTTAAAAACGAATTAAGACGGATAGTCTCTTTCCCTTTTTCTAAATCAAACACGATGGTTTTACCAACACCGGAAAGATCAGCCAGTTCTTTTTGTGAAAGGCCGGCTTTTTTCCGGTGAAACCTGATCATTGCCCCAAATAAAGTTATATTCATATTTATTTCTTACTGTTATGACGGTAAAAATATATGTTTTTTATTTAATATCCTAATATTTTTGATGAAAAACAGCATAAATTACTGCCATAACAGTATAAATATGTGTTTTCAGATATATAAAGGCATTCTTAGAGCTTAAAACACAATAATTTACTGTCATAACAGTAAAAGGAGATTTTTATAGTCGGATTTACTTGTATCCCGACCCGTTAAGGAAACCTGACAGGCTCTGTGAAATGCTGCTTTGAAGCAGTGCCCGCCTGACTTATTCGGGGCAGGCTTCAGTCCGGGTTATGCCACAGGCATCCCTTTGGGACGAGTTATTAAAAATGCTTTTGTTACATATTGTTGTTAAACTACAGGTATACTAGTTTGTTACCCTGGCTTATCAAGGAGAAATCGTTCCATGGACCGGAACATAAATAAGTCAATTTAAAATTGTGTTAGGTATTACAACCTTGCTATAATAAAAGAGTTGCCAGCTATGAAAAAGATAGCATTTGTGTCGAAAAAGAACCAGGCCTTATTCGTATTTCAGAGCCTGTGCAGGGTTGGTTTTAGCGGCTTTGAATGACCTGTAGCTGATTGTTAGCCAGGTTATAGCCAAAACAATAAGCAGTGATATTAAAAATTCAACAGGCGACAAGCTGATCCGGAAATAGAAATTCTGGAGCCAGCCCTTCATGAAAATGTATGCCGCAGCCCAGGCGATCAGTGTTGATATACCCACCAATATGGCTATTTCTTTTAATAGCAAAAAGATAATAGTTCTTACGGAAGCTCCATTTACTTTCCTTATTCCAATTTCTTTGGTTCGTTGCTCAACGGTAAAGGAAGTGAGTCCGAATAAACCCAGGCTGGCGATAAGGATTGCCAGGATTGAAAAAATCAGGGATAATATTCCAGTTCTTCTATCTTCCTGGTATTGCATTTTAAAATCCTCCTCCATGTAAAAATATACCATAGGATCATTTTCTGTGAATTCCCTCCAGAGTTTTTCAATCTGGACAACTGTTAGTTCGATATTTTCCGGTGATAACCGGAATGTTATGAATCCCCACCTCATGTTCTCCGGCTTCATGATTAAAATAGCAGGGTATATCCGGTCATGAAGTGATTGGTAATGAAAGTCTTTCATAATCCCGATTACTTTCAGACGAATAAAATTACCTTCACGGTCGGCCGGTTGCAGGAAGGTAGTGTTATAAAGGTCTTCAATTCCGAACTGATTCAGTGCACTCTGGTTTATCAGGCAAGCTATACTATCAGATGCGAAATCTTGGGAAAGAAACCGGCCTTCAGAGACCTCCATTTCGAAAGTCTCCGAAAAATCGTCATCCACCCAGAAAGTCTGCATTAAATACGTTTGATCGCTACTCTGTCCCTCTATTCCATATCCGTTATTATTATTGGGATGTCCGGGTACTGCCGTTGAATGTGAACCGCTAATTACGCCGGTAAGCTTTTTAACTTCGTCAATAAATGTGATTTGCTGATTTCCCAATGCACCAACCCTCCGGAGGACAAGAAGCTGCTCTTCGTTGAATCCAAGGTCTTTATTAATCATATAGTTTATTTGCTTATAAACGATGAGGGTTCCCAGGATAATAAGTATAGACGTTGCCATTTGAAATACAACCAGGATACTCCGTAAATGCCCGCTTTTGATTCCAGCTTTAAGGGATCCTGATAGTACAGCTACCGGGCGAAATGAGGAAAGGAAAAAGGCCGGATAACTACCTGCCATTATAGCCAGGAGAAATCCAAGTACCAAAAGTCCTGGTATAATATACCAATTGTCGAGGTAATTTAAACTTAGTTGTATTTGAATAATTTGATTAAATTTGGGTAAGATTAGTTCGACAATTAATACTGCAAAAATCAATGATATAATAGTAAGGAAAACCGACTCGAACAGGAACTGCCATATAAGCAAGCCTCTGGAAGATCCAACTACTTTCCTGATCCCAACCTCCTTTGCACGACCGGCAGACCGGGCTGTAGCAAGATTCATATAATTAATACCGGCAATTACCAGGATTAATATTGCGATTACCGAAAAAATGTAAATATACCGTTTGTCGTTTGAAGGCTTATGTTGATGGTCAATACGGTGATTCAGGTGTATATCCAGCAAAGGCTGAAGATGATATCCGTAATAATTGCCAGCCTCCGCGAACTGCTCCAGGTTAATTCCCATAAATTTCTCGACCTGCGGACCGACGTATTTTATAACCATCGTATTGATTTTCTCCTGCAAAGCCTCAATATCAACATCCTTTGTCAGAAGCACATATGTATCATAACTATTTGAAATCCAGAATCCATCATTGGCTCGTTCATTTGTTATAAAAGACCCAAGCATATTAAATTCGAAATGTGCTGATTCCGGCACATCCTCCATAACTCCTGTTATTGAATAATATATCGTATCTGTTCCCACTTTGAGAAGTTTACCAATAGGATCTTCATTACCAAAGATCTTTTTAGCTGTAGATTTCGTTAATACCAGCGTCCGGGGTGCAGTAAGTATGTTCTTCGGGTTACCCTGGATCAGGGGGATCGAGAAAATTTCGAAAAAGGTGGAGTCCACGAGCATGAATCCGTCTTCTACAAAACTCTTGTCTTTATATTTTATAACTGTTTCACCCCATTTATCAAATCTTACAGTGTTAAGAACTTCAGGAAGTTCTTCTACCATTGTTGGACCCAGTGGGGTACATGTCCAGGCAGCTTCCAGTTCTGTTGCGCCAATTTTCCCCCTTATAACCATCCGGTATATTTCATTTTTATGTTCGTTAAACTTGTCGTAATTAAATTCATGCAACACAAACAAAGTGATCAGGATGCTGCATGCCAAGCCAATGGCAAGGCCGACAATATTGATAAAAATATATGACCGTTGCCGGATCATATGCCGGATGGCCAGCTTAATAAAATTGCCAATCATAATTTTGGGTATTAAATGATAAAGATTTCCAATATTTTGTAAGACGAATAGCTCTTCCTAATTGTTACGCAATATATGTTTTTTTAATAATGGTAGGGATCATTGCCAAAATTACTTCTTGTTGCCTCATTTTATTTAAGATAAGAACAAAACATAGGCGGGACAATGCGGTTTGAGTTTACGTATGTAAAGACGAAAACTATTGTTAATAGTTGCAAATGAGCAGTTTTTCCCGAATGAGCCGTGTCACGGTTTTATACCGTGACACGACTTTTACGACTGTTATCCATAATTATAATACTTTGCTATTCTGACACTTATGATTGTCAGAGAAAGCTATGTAAGTGAACAATTGCAACATAGTTACATATTATATGAAATGTATTGTCTATAACTATTCTGATTCCATTATTTACTGATTTATAATTCCTGTTTCTATAATTGGCAAGTTTTATCCATATTTTTCCTAACTCATATTTGTCGATTAAAAAATGTGAGATAAAAATAAATAGCCAACCCTGCCAATTTGTAAGAAAAACCCAGAACGGTAAAGAATATATCAGTGAATGAATTATAGCTACAATATAACCCGTAGGATTGTTTTCCGTCTTTTTATTAGACATCCACTGATTTTGGAGCATATAGTCTCCTGCCAAGTGTAATATAATTTGCTCAATCACAATTTTTAGTATTAAATAATATTGGTTAAAACTTGTGAATAGATAATAGCTGCCGTCAAGGATAAAATATTACCTATTAAAAACTGGTCATTTGATACTTTGGATGGATTATCATCATTTAATCTTGTCCCTAATTTTAAGGCACTGAAAAATATAATAACTATTTGTAGTTCAATCAGCAATCCAAAGCATATGAATGCTCTTTCTATCCATCCCTTTGTTAATGAAATTATAATGCTCTTAAATTTATTTTTTTTGTATAGTCTCATTATCCAATATATCATGGAAAGTAGCACTTCAATAGAAGCAATAATTAATATGGTTTTCTACAATACCCGATACAAATATACCATTTTTCTCCCTCGCTGAAACAGACATTCAAAAAAGATCTGATTACGTAGAACTTTTTC
>JAUWBB010000090.1 GCA_030605195.1 Bacteroidota bacterium | reverse complement strand
GGGGCGATCTCATGATCCGCTATCCCGATAACTATGGGGAGGCGGAGTGTAAATTCCGATACGTTTAAATAAATTATTATGAACCGAAAATTAAAAGTAGGCATAACCCAGGGAGACATTAATGGAATAGGGTATGAGATTATTATTAAAACATTAATTGACAACCGCATTAATGATATTTGCATACCAATTGTTTATGGTTCTCCAAAAGTTGCAGCTTACCACCGGAAGGCATTGAATATTTCGAATTTTAGCTTTAATCATATAAAAACTACCCGTGAGGCTAATCTCAAACGGGCAAATATTATTAATTGTCTTGGTGATGATGTGAGGGTTGAATTGGGAAAGTCAACAAATATTGCAGGAGAAGCCTCTTTTAAAAGTCTGGAAAGAGCTGTTTCTGATCTGAAGAAAGGAGAAATTGATGTTTTAGTAACAGCTCCCGTTAACAAACAAAATATCCAATCGGATTTATTTACTTTTCCGGGTCATACGGAATATTTAGAATCATATTTTAAGACTGACGGAGCTTTAATGTTAATGGTCAGAGATTTTCTAAAAGTTGGGGTAGTAGCCGGTCATATTCCTTTTTCGAAAATTTCTTCTGTTATTACAATTGAGAATATACTGGACAAAATCCGGATAATGAACAAATCCCTGATTGAAGATTTCACCATTCGCAAGCCACAGATAGCCGTATTGGGGCTGAATCCACATGCAGGTGATGAAGGATTGCTTGGTAATGAGGAAAATGGTATTATCAAACCGGCAATCCAAAAGGCACTTGAAGAAGATATCATGGCTTTCGGGCCTTTTGCCGCGGATGGTGTTTTTGGTTCGAATTACATTTCAAAATTTAACGCAATTTTGGCTATGTATCATGATCAGGGGGTGGCTCCATTTAAAGCAATTGCTTTTCAAAACGGAGTTAATTTTACAGCCGGTTTATCCATTATCAGAACATCACCTGCACACGGTACTGCCTATGAATTAGCAGGTAAAAATCAGGCTTCACCCGATTCTTTTCGTACGGCTATTTATCTGGCTATCGACATTTATTTTAAACGGAAAGAAAATGAAGAGTTAAATAAAGACCCCTTGCAGAAACAGGAGATAGATATTTAGTATATTTTTTTCCGAGTGTTCAATAACATATGAAAAATCCTGTTCCGATTGGCTAACTTTGAATGATTTTTAAAAATACGATACGTTATTTCTTAAAAATTTTTAACCAAACTAAACCTAAAACTTAACGATATGGCAAAAATAACAAAACAAGAAGCACTTGATTATCATGAACAAGGGCGACCGGGGAAAATAGAGGTAATCCCAACTACTTCATACAGTACCCAGCGTGATTTATCATTAGCCTATACTCCAGGCGTTGCAGAGCCTTGTTTGGAAATTGAATCAAACCCGGAAGATGCATTCAGGTATACAGCAAAAGGCAATCTGGTAGCTGTTATTTCCAACGGGACGGCTGTGTTGGGATTAGGAGACATTGGAGCACTGGCAGGCAAGCCTGTAATGGAAGGAAAAGGTTTGTTGTTTAAGGTCTTTGCCGATGTGGATGTGTTTGACATTGAGGTGAATGAGACAAATATTGACAAATTTATTGAAATAGTAAAAGCCATTGCACCTACTTTTGGAGGAATCAATCTTGAAGACATAAAAGCTCCGGAATGTTTTGAGATCGAGGATAGATTAAAAGAAGATCTGGATATTCCTGTATTTCACGATGACCAGCATGGTACGGCTATCATCTCAGGTGCAGGCCTGCTGAATGCTCTTGAGTTGAATAAAAAGAAGATCGATGAGATTAAAATTGTTGTAAATGGTGCCGGCGCTTCAGCAGTCTCTTGTATCCGGTTCTACATGACACTGGGAGTTAAAAAGGAAAATGTAATCATGCTTGATAGTAAAGGGGTTTTGAATAAAAAGCGACAGGACCTGAACGAAATAAAAAAACAATTTGTTATAGACAAGGACGTTGATACACTTGAAGAGGCGATTAAAGGTGCCGATGTTTTCCTGGGTCTTTCGGTGGGAGGCGTTTTAAGGAAGGAGATGGTAAAAACCATGGCTCCTGATCCGATTGTTTTCGCAATGGCTAATCCTAACCCGGAAATAACATATGAAGATGCTACAGAGACAAGGGATGATATTATTATGGCTACGGGACGGTCGGATTACCCGAACCAGATTAATAATGTTTTAGGTTTTCCGTTTATTTTCCGGGGAGCGCTTGATGTAAGAGCAACTACAATTAATGAAGAAATGAAAATTGCTGCATGCAAGGCACTGGCTGATTTGGCGAAGAAACCGGTTCCTGAGCATGTAAATGCAGCTTACAATGTTACCAATTTGAAGTTTGGCAGGGAATATATCATTCCTAAACCTCTTGATCACAGATTAATTACCAATGTTGCATTCGCGGTAGCTAAAGCGGCAACCGAATCGGGTGTTGCAAAAAGAAAGATCACCGACTGGAACGCATACAGAGAGGAATTGGATAAGCGATTAGGCTATGAAGTTACATTGATACGTAATATCCGTGAGAAAGCAATGGAAGATCCAAAACGGGTTGTTTTTACAGAAGCCAACCATTTTAAAATATTAAAAGCAGCAGAAAGTGTTATATTGAATGGCATTGCAAAGCCTGTTCTCCTTGGAAACAAGGAAGAAATCCGTCAGGCTGTTGAAGAATCTAACCTTGAGCTTGAAAAAGTGCCTGTCATCGATCCTAAAAGTCCTGAGGAAGCCAAACGAAGGGGGAAATATGCACAAATCTATTTTGAAAAAAGACGTAGAAAAGGAGTAACCTACGACGAAGCCCTGGAACTCATGTACAATCGTGATTATTTTGGCGTAATGATGGTAGAATCAGGAGAGTGTGATGCGCTTATTTCGGGGTTTTTAAGTAAATATGCCGATACCATTCGTCCGGCACTGGAGATCATAGGAACTACTAATTCCCAAAAGCATATTGCCGGAATATATATTGTTATCACAAAAAAAGGTCCTTTCTTTTTCTCAGACACCACGGTAAATATTCAACCATCTGTTCAGACCCTGGTGGAGACAACGGTACTAACGGCTGATGAAGTAAGGAAGTATAATATTGAGCCCAGGATTGCTATGTTATCCTATTCGAATTTTGGCTCTCAGCGGGGAGGTAGTCCGAAACTGGTACAGGAAGCTGTTGAAATTTTACACAGGGACTATCCCGATTTAATTGTCGATGGCGAGATGCAGGCAAATTTTGCCTTTAATCCTGAATTACGCAAGAAAAAATTCCCGTTTAGCAAATTGGCAGATAAAGAAGTGAATACAATCATTTTTCCTGACCTGAGTTCCGGAAATATTGCTTACAAAATGATGCAGGAAATAGGCAGTTCTGAAGTGATTGGTCCCATTTTAATAGGGATTGCCAAGCCAATTCATATTTTGCAACTTGAAAGCTCCGTTAGAGAAATTATTAATATGGCAGCAATTGCGGTTGTTGATGCTCAGTGTCTTGCTGGTGAAACATGCAGATAACGAAGAACCATGTTTTTCCCCCGGGGCTGTCCCTTTATGTGTAGGACAGCCCTTTTTAGCATAATGTGGGTTTGCATACCCGTTTTTTTACTTATTTTTCGGAAAAATAAATACCGGTATGTTTGAATTTATAAAAGGAAAACTGTCTGACTTAAAACCCACGTATGCAATTATTGATACAGGTGATATAGGTTATTTCGTCCATATTTCACTGAATACATACTCAAAACTCACGAAGGATTCAGATATTCAACTATATATTCACCAGATTATCAGAGAAGATGCAAACCTGTTATTTGGCTTTTTTAACCACCATGAGCGGGAAATTTTCAGAATGTTATTATCGGTTTCCGGCATTGGTGCAAATACAGCCAGAATGATGCTTTCCTCACTTACCCCATCCGAAGTTGAACAAGCTATTCTCGAAGGAAATGTAGCGCTTTTAAAAAGTATTAAAGGAATTGGTACAAAATCCGCCCAACGCGTAATTGTGGATCTGAAAGACAAAATTGGCAAAGGTACTGAGATTGGAGAAGTTTTTGCCTTACAGAGCAATACAATCAAAGATGAATCGTTATCTGCTTTAGTGATGCTGGGATTCTCAAGGACTTACGCTCAGAAAGTAATTGACAAAATCCTGTTTAAAGAGAAAGATATCACAATTGAAGAGCTTATCAAAAAAGCGCTCAAGGAATTATAATAGTATAAACTTATCCTTTTTCAAGTGTTAAAACAGGTATATACATATACACTTGTTGGATCGCTTCTTATACTATTATGGCTGCCTTTGATGACACCCTACGGCACAGCTAATTGCTCAACCAACACGGGTTTTGCTATTCCCCAGGATATTCTCCAGCCTGATTCAACAACCAGCGACAGCACCATCGATCTTCGATATCCTTTTAATGACTACAATGGAAATCCATTTGTTTCTGAATCCAAATCCGGATTGTATTTAGGTCTGCCATCGAATATTAATTCTTCCATTGTTTATGATACCGATAATAATAAATTTATTATTTCTGATAAAATTGGAAATTTCAATTACCGGCTTCCCTCCGTAATGACTATTGAAGAGTACAAAGACTGGCAATTTGAGCAATCATTACGAAGGTACTGGCGTGAAAAAGCCAGCGGTGGTGGTCTTGATTACAGATCTTCATTGATACCACGGCTACAACTTGGTGTTGAGGCATTAGATAAAGTCTTTGGTAGTGATGTAATTAATATTATCCCACAAGGATCAGCTGAATTGATATTTGGGATTAACATTTCAAAAATCGATAATCCGGCTTTATCTGAGAAATTAAGGAAGGTTGCTACGTTTGACTTCCAGGAAAAGATACAAATGAATGTATCAGGAGCAATAGGTGATAAAATGAAATTGGGTGTAAACTATAATACGGAAGCAACATTTGATTTTGAAAACAAAACCAAACTTGAATATTCGGGAAAGGAAGATGAAATTATTAAAAAGATTGAAGCAGGAAATGTCACACTTCCCCTTCCGGGATCTCTTATAAGCGGAAGTCAGAGTTTATTTGGACTAAAGACCGAGTTGCAATTTGGAAAATTAACCGTTACCAATGTTTTTTCCCAGCAAAAGGGCGAAACATCGGTTATCGATATTAAAGGGGGTGCACAATTAAGTGAATTTGAAGTTGAGGTGGATGATTACGATGCAAATAAACATTTTTTCATAGCACAATATTTCAGGGATAATTATGATAATGCCATGCGTAACCTTCCGGTTATCAATTCCGGAATAAATATCGAAAGGATAGAAGTTTGGGTTACGAACAAGACCAGCAATTTTGAGAATGCCAGAAATATAATTGCCTTTATGGATTTGGCTGAAGGAGCAGAAAATATCTTTAACAACATACCGGCATTTGGTCAGACCGGTTCAGAGGATTATCCATTTAATGACCTTAATGGTTTGTACCTGCAGATGCTTACAAATTATTCGGACATCCGTGATATTAATAAAGTAACGCAGACACTCGAACCCCTGACACCTGGTTTCATCATTGGTCAGGACTATGAAAAAATTGAGAATGCACGGAAGTTAAGTGAACGTGAGTATTCACTTAACCGAAAGCTGGGATACATTTCGCTTAATTCTGCATTGAATGCAGATGAGGTTTTGGCTATTGCTTTTGAATTTACTGTTGGGGGTAAGGTATATAAAGTAGGAGAATTTTCAACTGATGGCATTAGCGCACCCAATGCCCTGATCGTTAAGCTGTTGAAAGGCACAAATCTTTCACCCAAATTACCCACTTGGGAGCTTATGATGAAAAACGTATATGCATTGGGAGCGTATCAGGTTAAAAGCAGGGATTTCGAATTGCAGGTTCTTTACCAAAATGATAAAACAGGGAATGCTATTAATTATATTCCTGAAGGGAAAATTAATGATCAAATACTCCTTCAGGTACTTCATTTGGATAATCTCAATGCTCTGCTTGAGCCAAATCCAGATGGAAAATTTGATTTCATCGAGGGGATTACCATAACTCCGTCAAATGGCAGGATATTTTTTCCTGTGCTGGAGCCGTTCGGCAGCCATTTAAGAAAAAAAATCGGTGATGATGCTATCGCTGACAAGTATGTTTTTCAAGAGTTATATGATTCCACTCAGGTTAAAGCCCGGCAAATTGCCGAAAAAAATAAGTTTTTAATTAAAGGAACTTATTCCTCTTCTTCCAGCTCTGAAATTATGTTAAATGCCCTGAATATTCCCAAAGGTTCGGTTAAGGTGACAGCCGGAGGAATCCTGCTAACCGAGAACATTGATTATACCATCGATTATAATTCGGGAAGAGTGAAAATTATTAATCAGGGATTGCTCGAATCACAAACCCCCATAAAGGTATCGCTTGAAAGCAACCAGTTATTTGCCATCCAGACAAAAACGCTTATTGGTACTCATCTCGATTATAAAATTTCCGATGATTTTAATCTTGGCGCAACTTTTCTGAATTTAACAGAAAGACCCTTAACCCAAAAAGTAAATATAGGGGATGAACCCATTTCCAATACAATACTGGGATTGAATACTTCTTATCATACCCGGTCGCAACTGCTGACCAATATTATTGATAAGATACCTTTTCTTGATACGAAAGAACCTTCAAACATAACCTTTACCGGTGAATTTGCTCATCTGATTCCCGGGCATTCCAGGGCCATTCAAAAATCAGGTATTTCTTATATTGATGATTTTGAGGGAAGTGAAACTCCTATAGATCTCAGGTCACTCGGTGCATGGGTTTTATCAAGCACACCCCAGGGGCAGGATGCCATTTTCCCGGAGGCAAAACTCAACAATAACCTTGAATACGGATATAACAGGGCAAAACTTAAGTGGTATGTAATTGATCCCCTGTTTCTGCGAAATACCTCCACCACACCTGATCATATTAAAAAAAATCCCGATCTGCAATCCAGCCACTTTGTCAGGGAAATCTTTGAGAAGGAGATTTTTCCAAACAAAGAAAGTCCCAGTGGTATCCCGACAAACATCGCGGTTTTAAACCTCGCTTTTTATCCCAGGGAAAAAGGACCATATAATTATGATATAGCTCCTTCATCCTATTCATCGGGAATTAGCACTGATGGAAAGTTACATAATCCGGGTTCGCGATGGGGTGGAATAATGAGGGAGGTACAAACGAACGATTTCGAGGCGGCGAACATACAGTTTATTGAATTTTGGCTGATGGATCCCTTTGTTGAAAATCCAAACCATATTGGTGGTGATTTATATTTTAATCTCGGGAATATTTCGGAGGACATATTAAAAGATTCCAGAAAAAGTTTCGAAAATGGATTACCAACGTCTCCGTTGGCTACACTGGTTGATACTACTGTTTGGGGAAGGGTACCCCTTGTTCAATCACTGGTTAATGCATTTGATAATGACCTTAATGCCCGGAGATACCAGGACGTAGGCCTGGATGGGTTAAGGGATGAGGATGAAGTTACTTTTTTTAGCGGATACCTTGATTCGCTTAATAAAATTGTCGATCCACAAACGTTCGATGAATTATACACCGATCCGTCGAATGACAATTACCATTATTTCAGAGGAAGTGATTTTGATGATCAGGGTTTAGGTATCCTTGACCGGTATAAAAAATATAATGGTCTGGAAGGCAATTCGCCAACCTCTGAACAATCTCCTGAGCCATATCCAACTTCCGGATCAACTCTCCCGAATGTTGAAGACATCAACAGGGATAATACCCTTAGCGAAACGGAGAGCTATTATCAGTATAGAGTTAGCATGAGGCCAGGTGATCTGGAAGTGGGTAAGAACTTCATAACCGACATGGTTACATCAACCATAAAATTTGCCAATGGAGAACAATCCTCTGTGAATTGGTATCAGTTCAGGGTTCCTCTTACCGATTATCAGAACATTATCGGGTCGATACAGGATTTTAAATCTATTCGATTCCTGAGGATGTTTCTAAGGGGTTTTGAAGAAATGGTGATTTTGCGATTTGCAAGATTAGACCTGGTAAGAGGGGAATGGAGAAAATACAACCTTTCGTTTCTGGACGGGGGTGAGAGAATTACAGTTCCCGAACCATCGGATGCCGGATTTGAGATATCATCGGTAAATATTGAAGAAAACGCGAGTAAAAAACCGGTAAATTACGTTTTGCCACCAGGGTTTACGCGTGAAATCGATCCCACGAATCCTCAATTACAACAATTGAATGAACAGGCTATTGTCCTTAAAGTAAGAGATCTTGAAGACGGAGATGCCAGGGCAGCTTTTAAGAATGTAAATCTTGATATCCGTCAGTACAGAAAATTAAAGATGGAAGTTCATGGGGAGGCCTTACCGGGTATTTCTTTATATGACTATGAACTTACTGTTTTTCTCAGGCTAGGGTCCGATTATAAGAATAATTTTTACGAATATGAAATTCCTTTGAAACTTACCGATTTTGGTTCTTACAATAAGGATTCTGATGAAGAACGCAGGCTGGTTTGGCCTGAAGAAAACAGTTTCAGGATTGATCTTGAAGTCTTCCAGGCGGCTAAACAAGCGAGAAATACGGAGATGCGAAGCTATGGATCTTCGTTAAAACTTAGCGATGTTTACATTTATCCTGACGGGAATAACCGGGTAAAAGTTTCCGGGAATCCTAACTTGAGCAACATCAGAACCATCATGATTGGTATTAGAAACCCCAGGGGACAGCAAAATTTTGAGGGTGATGACGGACAGCAAAAATCAGGAGAAGTTTGGTTTAACGAACTTCGCTTAACTAATTTCAACGAAAGGGGAGGATGGGCGGCCAATGCAAGATTGCAAACCAGACTGGCAGACTTTGGAACAATTGATATTGCCGGCACTACAAGCAAGCCGGGGTGGGGAAGTATCGAGAAAAAAGTAAATGACCGCAGTAAGGAAGAAATAATCCAATATGATATTTCTTCAAACGTGGAATTGGGAAAATTTTTCCCTGAAAAGGCAAGAATCAGACTCCCAATTTATGTTGGTTATTCTGAGAGTATCGTCAATCCGGAATATAATCCTCTGGATCCTGATATTCCTTTGAAAGTTGCACTTGTTCATGCTGAAACCAGGGAAGAAAGAGATTCGATTAAAAAAATAGCGCAAGATTATACCCGAAGGAAAAGCATAAATTTTACCAATGTATCGGTAGGAAAAACCCCCGGCAAATCACACATATGGGATATTTCAAACTGGTCATTGAATTACTCGTTCAATGAATATTACGCGAGTAACATCAATACTGAATTAAATACAACCAGGAACTACCGTGGCGGATTAAACTACATGTATAACACCCGTCCTAAAAACATTACACCGTTTAAGAAAGCCAATATTTTCAGGAAGCCTTTCTTTCGTCTGATAAAGGATTTCAACTTCTACTTGTTTCCTAGTCATCTGTCCTTCCGAACC
>JAUWBB010000326.1 GCA_030605195.1 Bacteroidota bacterium | reverse complement strand
GATTATATCCTTGCAGGTGATGCAACACATACGGGAGTTTATCTGAGTCAGATGAAGCAGGAGCCTTTTTGGGGAGGTTCCAGGAAAAACCTTATTGACACATTCGGATACGGGGAATTTGAAGTCAGGGTTAAGGACATTGAGAACGGGAAACTGATTTACTCCAGGGGGTTCAGTACCTTGTTCCAGGAATGGCAAACAACTGCTGAAGCAAAAAACTTAAGCCGGGCTTTTTACCAGACAACAACTGTCCCTTTTCCAAAGCATCCGGTTTCTTTTGAGTTGTACAAACGCAATAAGGAGGGTGTCTTCGATTCGGTTTTTAAGCTGGAAATTGACCCGGAGGACTATTTTATCGTTCGTGAAAATCCCAGATTTTGTAAGGTTACAAAGATTGTTGATTCAGGAGACCCTTCCGTGAATGTGGATATTGCCTTTATTGCCGAGGGTTATAAAAATGAAGAAATGGATGAGTTCAGGGATGATGTCAAAAGGGTTTCTGAATATTTATTGAATACTTCGCCATTTGATCAATATAGAGACAAATTTAACATTTGGGCGGTTGAATCTGTGTCGGAAGACTCGGGCCCGGATATTCCAGGGGAGGGGATTTATAATAACACGGTTGTTAATTCCGGTTATTTCACTTTCGATGTTGCCCGTTACTTAACAACATACGATGTTAAATCGATAAGAGATATTGCTGCAAATGTCCCTTATGATCAGATCTACTTATTGATTAACAGTCCCAGGTATGGCGGGGGTGGTATTTTCAATCATTATACCGCATGTACCTCCGATCATGAGTTAACTCCTGAAGTTTTGACCCATGAATTCGGACATGGATTCGCGGGTCTTGGTGATGAGTATTACTCATCCAGTGTTGCGTATGAAGATTTTTATCCTCTTGACCGGGAACCTTGGGAACCAAACCTAACCACTTTAAAAGATTTTGATAGTAAATGGAAAGATATGATCGAAAAAAGCGTAACTGTTCCCACGCCTCCCGATTCAGTATATTTTGATGAAGTAGGAGTATTTGAAGGGGGAGGTTATGTTGCAAAAGGTGTTTACCGGCCTTATTATAATTGCAGGATGAAGAGCAATATAGCTCAAGGGTTTTGTCCGGTTTGTCAAAGAGCGATTAAACGAATGATTGAGTTTTACATAAAATAAAAATGATGAAATAATGTCACAAATCAATTATCTTAGTGGAATTTTACAAGTAAGGGATAATTTTTTTCCAAGTGAAACATTTAACCGATGAGAAAATTCTGGATGGAATTCGAGACAAGAATAATGATATTCTAACATTTGTTTACAAGAAATATTATTCTTTCATTAAAAAATATATTCTGAATAACAATGGAAATAAACAGGATGCAGAAGATATATTTCAGGAAACCATTATTATGATTTATCGTAAGGTGGAAGAAGGGCAACTTTCCCTGGATTGCAGTTTAAAAACCTATCTTTACTCCGTTTGCCGGATATTATGGCTCAAGGAACTGGAGACGAGGAAATTAATAAGAAACAATAATCTGGAACTTAAAAACATAGTTGACCCGGAAGTAAATTTTTTTTTAGAGAATGGTGATCTCGAAAAGAAAAAGCTCATTCAGGAACATTTAATGCATCTCAAAGAAAATTGCCGTCAAATTTTAACCTTATTTTATGCCGGAGTCCCAATTGATGAGATCACTGAGATTTTGGGAATGAGCAGCACAGCTAATACCAGACAGAAAAAAAACAGATGTAAGGAGAAATTAATTAAAAGCATTAAAAAGGATCCACGGTTCAGAAATTACGGGATTTCAGAGTAATTTTCGTTTCCTGATTCTTGCTGAAACAATTGTAAATAACAAGATGAGGGATCCTAAAAATACCCATTTTATAGGACGACCAAAATAAATCCGGGATGGGTCTCCAATGTTAATGTACGGAGCCCAAAAATACGGATGAGATTTAAGCATACCTGTCTTTTTGAGAAACTTTAGCTTTGCCTTTCTAAGCGCTTTGTCTTTTGAATATCCTTTTTTCAGATAATAGTAGAATTTACTCATTATTTCAGCTCCTGAATTATCTTCAACCTCCCACAGTGTCATAACAACACCTGGACATCCGGCATACATAAAACTTCGGGCAAGACTCATTATTCCTTCTCCTTTTTGAAATTTCCCAAAACCACTGCTACAGGAACTTAATACCGTAAGCCGGGCTTTTAACGAAAGGTTATAAATTTCAATAGCGTTTAAAAATCCGTCTTCCGGAGTATCACCGGGTATATAAGTGAAAGCGAGTTTGGAATACAATGGATTTTCATCGTCAATGAGTGTGTGCATGGCCAGGTGAAGGATATCATATTCTGATGAAAGCGCTTTAAAATTGGATTCTGTGGCATTTTCGCCTATTAGTACTTTTCCCCTGGTCAGTTTTTTAATTGATTTTATTTCATCCTCAACGTAAGGCAAGGGATAAAGTTTATTCCTGTACTCCTGACGGGTTAAAAAAAAGTTTTCAGACATCTCCGGTGGCTCTTCATATCCTGGTGCGAATGCCAAAACTTTGTTGGATAAGGACTTTTTCCCCCGGGAATTATCTAATAACAACGTGGCAGAATAAGAATAAGAAACCGGGTTATCCTTAACGAGGTAGGGCAGATCGTGATATTCTGAACCTTTATAAACCGGTAAATGAGTTAGCAGGATTTCAAAAGGGATATAAGCCAGTATCTCATCAGGTACAATGATCAGGTTTTTATGGGTCAGGTATTCCTCGAAAGGCTTTAATAAAAGTTGATATAAATTGTGTGACGCGTGGATAAAACGGGTGTAACGCAGTTTTACACCGCTTGAGAAATCATTGTTTGAAATATTTGTACGGATGGAATGCAGGTCGAACCAGAACAAGCTATCGATTGTTGTATGGTGTACAAGAAATCTGTCCCTGGTGATAAGAAAGGCCACCAGGGAGGAATCGGAAATGCTGAATTCCAAAAGTGCGTCTTTTTTCTTCAGGTGGTGGGATAGTTCTTTCGGGCTGACAACTGCCGTGTTAAATTTAAGGGCAAAGTAATCAGGATAATCCTGCTCGAAGGTGTTAAGAATTGAATCACACCTGTTTGTTAATGTAAAGACATAATTCTCATACAATTTAACTTTGGGAGAATCCGGATTTTCCAGTTTTTTTTCTTCGAATAAATTCTCTTTGAAAATGCTAAGGTCCTTTTTAATTTCAATTTCTTCCCTGAGCAGGTTCTCCGGAATCCCTCCGAATCGCCTCGCCTCAACACCTCTTAGAGCAGACAGCAAAATGGCCGATTTACTCTTTTCGGTATATTCATACGCCTTTTCTTTGAATTTCTCATTTTGAGTGGATTTATACAAACGAAGCGCTGTTTGGATAATTTTATTGTACGTATCTCTTTCATTCTGAGCCAGGAACAATTTACTATCTTCCGTTTCAAATTCCAGCCTTAGTTTTTCAATAACACGTATCGCTGATTCCAGCGTGAAGAATCCCAGTTTAAGGGTTTCAAGGTTATAATTCTCCATACAGGACATTTCCAGCAGAATATCAGCCTTGCTCTTCAAACTGCTTAACAGCCTGAGATAAGAATAGACATTGTTTAATGACGGATTTGAAAAAATATCTTCATCATTAAAATCATCGACAACTGCAATAATGGACTTTTGAATGTAATAAAGCGCTGAGTCAAAGTTGTGCTGCAACTTATACGATAATGCAATATTGTACAAACAACGTGATGTTTTGGGATGTTTT
>JAUWBB010000045.1 GCA_030605195.1 Bacteroidota bacterium | reverse complement strand
GTGAGGATATACAATTCAACTGAATTATTCCAAACTCGTAATTGTTTAAACCCTCTATTAATGTTTTTTCTTTCCATTATTCCACTATTCCATCATTCCATTATTCCAATATTCCATTATTCCACTATTCCACTATTCCATTATTCCACTATTCCATTATTCCATTATTCCACTATTCCACTATTCCATTATTCCATTATTCCACTATTCCATCTTTCCATTATTCCATTATTCCATTATTCCACCTGACACCTATTCATTTTCCGGATGAGCTATTAATATTTTGTAGTAAATTATTATATTATTGTATTACAATATGTTAGTTAATCATTACAAAAATATATATTTTAACTTGTATTTACAAGTTTTTTATGATATTATTACAAATTTCAATGCAAACTAAGAATTAATTTATATTTTTGTTATGTAATTTTTTATTCGGTTACTTTCGGATAAGTAGAAAACTCTTATAAAGATTTTATTTAATCAGTAAAGTTCATAAATGACAACCCTTGAAAAAGATAAAAAAATTCCTCAATACAGGCAGTTATACGAAATCCTGAGAAAGCATATTCTTGAGGGAATTTACAAAGAAGGAGATCTCCTGCCATCGGAAAATGAGTTATGCATCATTCATAGTATGACTAGGCCAACTGTTCGTCAGGCTTTGTCGGATCTGGTAAATGATGGCTTTATAAAAAAACAGAAAGGTAAAGGAAGCATTGTGCACCAACTACCGAAAGGCATAGGGATATTATCCGTAGCAGGAACCACATCGGCATTAAGCGGACAAAACCTGGAAACACGCATATTGGTAAAACCGAATGTCAAACAATGGGCAGATCCTTTCATGTTCAATCTTTCCGAAGCAGAAAAGAATTCAGGTTGCATTTATATGGAAAGACTCCGGCTGGTAAACCGTAAACCATTGTTTTATGATATAACCTACATTCCCAATATTAACCTGCCACGTTTTACGTCAAGGTCATTTGAGAATAAGTCATTGTTTGATACCTTACGCGGGTTTTACCAGATCGAGGTCAAGGGCGGAGAGCAGAAATTAAGGGCAATTCCCGCCAATAAAGAAATCGGTAAATATCTTGAAGTTCCTGCCGGACAACCTATTCTTCACCTGGAGCGAAAGATCGATACAAACAGGGTGGGGTTTTGTTTCTATTCAAGTTTGTATTGCAACACGGAAGATCACGCGCTTTTCGGGATTTTCTGAACTGTTTTTTGCTGTATATTGCATCTTAAAGTTCCTCTCACCATATTGAAGTATTTTGTTTGTTGGATGTTACTCTCACTTACTGCTGAATTTGTAAGTCTGTCGTTTATTTTCACTTCTTTATCCGTATAACACCAGGTTTCAACCTGGTGTATCCAGATGGTCAAACTATAAAATGCTGTAGCCTGCTTTTAGCAGGCTTCATTCATTATCAAACACACCCTATTCCTGCTTCCATATCTTCATATTTCTTTTGGTATAAACCATGTATATCCAGATTCGGGTGTGAGCATGTATCATATTTTAGTTACGTTAATTAATCACTCAAAGCCCGCTGAAAGCGGGCTATCTGTATATTATCTCCTGTCTTTTTGATCACCATGCTGAAGCATGGTGTTATACGGATATTTTCAGTAATGGCAGCAGCCTGTTATGTATGGTGTTACACCTTTCAGGTAAGCACTATTTGTTCCGGTGAAAAAAACCGAGATAATCCTTATAAAGTTCGCGGTATACTTTCTGATTCCCAGAAGGCTCATAAGTATCTCCCTGATAGTTAATTACCGACCGTGCCTCATTAGGAGATGAAAAAAATCCAGCTCCATAAAAAGCAAATAATGCTGCACCGAGAACGGTTGTCTCCTGTTGGTCGATTAATCTTACCGGTAAGCCGAGGATATCAGCCCTGATCTGATTCCAAAGATTATTTTTCGATCCTCCTCCCACGCAGATCAGTGAATTTGCCTTGAATCTTCCTGCTTTTTCAAGAATAACGAGACCTTCTTTTGTTTTACAGGAAAGTGCTTCAAGGGCAGCCCTGTAAATGCTTCCCCGGGCAGTATTCAGGGTAATTCCTTCAACTGAACCTGTCTGCCGGCTTCCCGGGACCGGATAAAAAGATGGATTGATGCGAATTCCATTACTTCCGGTTGGAATTTCCCGGGCTTCCCTGATCATAATATTATAAATATCTGCTTTCCCCTGTATATCAGAATAAAACATTTTTTTCAGCCATTCCAGGGCTCCTGATGCAATCCACTGTACACCAATATTATACAAACCCGGAATAGGATCCAATTCTGTAGTAACACCATTCTTCAGGATATCCGGTGTGGTTTGTGTATTCCTGGATCTAACCATAAGAATTTCCCAGGTCCCGGAGCTAAGGACAGGAATATTCTCCTCTGCCCCCGAGCCAAAAATGGCAAACTGTGTATCATGTCCGGCTGCAAAAACCTGAGTACCTTCCGGAATACCGGTTTCCGTCGAAGCTTCCGGTGTAATATTACCAATTTGCCGGCCCGATTCAACTGTATCGGTAAATTTATCTTTTCTTACACCAATTGCATCCAGTATCTTATCTGAATAGTCACGGGTTTTCAGGTCAGTCAGCATTGAAGTCCCGGCCATGGATGTATCATTGATCATTTCACCTGAAAGGTAATAAAGGAAAATGGATGAAATAAAAAGAAAATAATCCATTTTTTCCAGGATATCCGGTTCATTTTCCTTTAACCAGATGAGTTTATTGATGGTGTTGAAACTAAATGGTTGAACTCCGTTAATCCGGAACAGTTCTTCCAGGGGAAGGTATTTCCCGATATCAACCATAATATGATGGGTACGTTCACATTGCCATGAAATAACAGGGTAAAGCATTTCGCCCGATTTATTAAACGGAGCGCCATCAACACCAAAGGTTGTAACCGTAACCCCAACAATTTCCGTTTTTTCAATTTCGGACAAAACCTGCTTTGTGGTTGTTTTAAGTTTACCCCAAATTTCTTTAACATCCCATATCCGGTATTCAGGATATTTCGGATCAGGTTGTGTATTATTTGGCAAGGAATACGATGCCAGTATTGTTCCTGTTTCACCGATAGCGATAGTCCTTACATTGGTCGCTCCACAGTCAAGTACAAGGATAATTTTATTTTTCATGGTTTCGAGTTACTTGTTTCAGGTTTCTTGTTCCGAGTTTCTGGTTTTTAGTTTTCGGTTGCCTACTTTTATGAATTTGAATCAACCACCTCCCCCTGACGGTACCGTCAGGGTACTCCTCCTTTCCAAGGAGGAGAATTTAGCGTTAATGTATTAAACACTATTAATCAGAAAGTAGTGCCTACCATAGGTATCCCTTCGGGGAAACCCAAAACCTCTATCTTCTAGCTTCAAACTTTCAACAAAGTAGTGGCAATGACAAAACCTAAAACTTTATTAAACACAAACACGCTAACACTTTCACACATAAACACTTTAATACTTCTATTCCTAATCCTCAATTCCATTCAGCTTCAATCCACGAGCCACAAGCTGCAAATACAAACTACAATTAATAAATATAATGACGAACCGGAGCTTCGTCCTACTCCACCGACTCTGCCCCGCCTTTGCATACTACGGGCGGGCGGGCAGGTTTTCCTGCCACAGGCATCCCTTCGGGAAAACGCCGGCAGGTCTTTTACTCAATGCACGCTGTGCCATACTTTATACACCAACAACCTTAACACGTTAACACGTAAATACTTTCTATTCACTTCTCACCCATACAACGGGCCATAATTCTTACATGCCCTGAAATCAGCACCCTCCGGATTTTGAGTGCCAAACATACCCCAGGCGCCTGGACGGAAAATCTTTTTTTCAGGTACATTGTGCATATTTACCGGAATCCTTAGCATGGAAGCCAGTGTGATCAGTTTATCACCAATATGGCCATAACTGATTGCGCCATGATTTGCTCCCCAATTCGCCATAACAGAATATACATCCCGAAATGGACCCGACCCGGTTAACCTGGGAACAAACCAGGTTGTAGGCCAGGTTGGATTGGTGCGTTTATCCAATACATTATGTATATCAATATCTATATCAACCGTATAACCTTCAGCAATTTGTAGTACAGGTCCCAGTCCTTTTACAATGTTGATCCTCGACATGGTAACCGGCATTTCACCCTGAGTAAGAAATTGTGATGAATATCCTCCCCCTCTGAAATATTCTATAATAGCAGGACACCATTCTGTTGCGTTAAGGCATTTTTGAACTTCCTCTTCATTAATTTCCCGGAAAGGTTTCATAACGGAGTCACCGTTCTTTTTCATTTGTCCTGTTGCATCGAGGGTAGTCGACCCGGAATTGATAAGATGAATTATCCCATTCCCTGCAATACCTTCAAGTTCTTTACCTGTTACTCTTTTTACGGCTTCCGGACTCCAATAGGTTCGTACATCTGAAAATATTTGAGAAGTATCTGTTAGCAGGTGACCAAACAACATGGCAACGCCGTTCAAACTGTCATTTTCGGTTGCCACAACAAACGCCTCTCTTATCCCGTTCCAGTCAAAGGATGAATTAAGAATAGCCTCCATGAAGTCACCATTGGGATAATGGTCTGTCCATTGCCTCTGACCCTGGAAGCCTGAAACAATTGCATTATGTCCCAAAGCTTCTTCGCCAAACCCAAGTTCCTCAAGCCTTGGATTTCCTATCATCAGATCGCGGGCTATCATTGTCATTTTAACAACCGTTTCCCATTCCACATTTTTCCTTTCCCTCGAAACCTGATTTTCCGGTGGATTCATATCCGGACCTTCCTTACAATACTTTTTCACCCATGATAAAGCTTTTTTAAACTCATCCGGGTCATAAATTCCTTCTTCAATTCGTCTGGTCAATTCCGACATATCAACAGACTCTGTCCGCATTCCGAGGTAATCGAGGAAAAATTCCTGGTCAACAATGGATCCGGCGATACCCATTGAAACACCTCCCATTGCAAGGTATGATTTGCCTTTCATTTCAGCCACGGCCAAACCGGCTTTGGCAAAGTTCAGCAACTTTTCCTGCACATCCGGAGGTATTGATGTGTCACCGGCATCCTGCACATCTTTGCCATAGATACCAAAAGTTGGCAGACCTTTTTGATTATAACCGGCAAGGGCTGCAGCAAGGTAAACGGCACCGGGTCGTTCAGTACCATTGAAGCCCCAAACTGCTTTTGGCAGCAACGGGTCGGTATCCATAACCTCGGTACCATAACACCAGCAAGGTGTTACCGTTAAGGAAACCCCAACTCCTTCCCTGGCAAACTTTTCTGCACATTCGGCAGCTTCAGCCACACGTCCGATTGTGGTATCGGTAATCACACATTCAACCGGAACACCATTGGAATGACATAAATTATTGGTTAAAAACGTTGCGGCAGCTTTAGCCATGTTCATTATTTGTTCTTCGAGAGATTCCCTGACCCCTTGTTCGCGTCCGTCAATAACCGGACGTATTCCAATTTTGGGCAGGCTTCCCCGTAATCTCTTGACAGGGTGATTGAGTTTAAAGTTATTATTTGACATAGTTATTACATTTTGAATTTATATCTAACCGGGAAAATGTCAAAAAAAAAATTGATATGTTTGTAATCAGATGATAGTAGGTAAAGAAGAATTTACTTTCCTGGTTGGATAAAAATAAGTAAAATATTTTATACTACGACATAACCTGAAAAATTCATGAATTCTATGAATTTTTCTGCTGACGTAGGAATAATCAATAGTTGAAAAGTCCTCAACTATTGATTTTCCCCAGTCAGGTGATGACGCTTCGGTCACACCCTGACCAAAGCGTCAGGGGTTAGCCTGTACTATTCATAAATATTGAAAAATGATAATATTTATGAATACGTCAGGCTAACTGTAAACTGAAATTTATAAATCGATAAAACTCAGAAGTTTATTTACAATTTACCAGGTATGAAATTTCCCTGGGAAAAAGATGAAAATATTTTGGTTGATAATCTGGATTTTATGTTACGGTTCTGGAAAAACAACAGTTATTATTTCGAGCCAGGAATAACGTTTATATAGTATGTATCGGAATTTAAATGTTCTGAGGTTTACAAACAAATAGAGATTAAAAATTAAAAATTAAAAATTAAAAAAATCAGTGTATTCCGGGGCAAGGAACCGTACAGTCGATTCAATGTTTTTGGGAGAGGCCCGTCCGCTCTCCCGATGGATTAGATAGGGTAACTCGTCCAATTAAAAAGCTAATGCCTTTCCGGCGGATGAACGAAAGGTTTTTATTGATACGCTTGTAAAGCTTTCTGCCAGATCCTTACGGTTTTTTAAAACCCTAAAGGTCTGATAAAAAACGACCCGGAGAGTCGTTCTACAATTTTGCATCGCCTTCGGCGGTTATTCAAAGTGTAAAAAAATTCAAGCGCAAATGGTTATTAGTCACTGGCTAAACGAAACCCTATGTTGAAGTACGAGAAGTCCGTAGTGAGCCTGTTGCGGTTTGCTGTACGGCAGCTGTCTTCGTTGTTGAACCACGAGCCGCCCCGCAACACCTTGTAATCACTTGTATATGGTCCCTTTGGATTATCCACGGGAGTGACCTTGTAATAAATATGGCTATACTTGTCGCTGCACCATTCCCATACGTTTCCACTCATGTCGTATATACCGAGCTCATTAGACTGCCTGAAACCAATAGCATGTGTTTTTTTTTCTGAATTTTCATAATACCATGCCACATCACCAACTTTATTACTTCCGCTGTATTTGTACCACCTGCTTTTGTTCCCTCCACGGGCTGCGTATTCCCATTCAGCCTCTGTGGGCAGGCGGTAATTCATCCCTGTTTTCGCATTCAGCTTACTGATAAACTCTTGTACGTCATTCCATGAAACGTTTTCAACAGGGCAGTTATCGCATCCTGAAAATCGTGATGGATTTTTTTCCATTACCTCTCTCCACTGTTTCTGGGTTACTTCGTATTTGCCAATGTAGAAACTTTTTATCCTAACGGTATGTACCGGTTTTTCATCGGAACCACCGCTATTGCTTCCCATTTGGAATATTCCTCCTTCAACAAAAACCATTTCTATGGTTCCTCCCATTATTTCTGCCCTGACCTCAAACCGTATATCATCCCCTGTCAGTTTCTCGCGATCCTTCAATACATCCCAAATGATCTTTTTGTTATACCCGGCAGTTACATTTTTCCCAATATCACCGCTTACACTCTTCAGCGCCCCGTCAAAATATCTGCCTCTATCAGTTGAACAATATATACTGATATTAAATTTCCGTCCCTGTTTAGCGCCGGTCAGGTCGTAATAAATAATATTTTTTTTGCCTTCCTGTTCAGCACGAATGTTTGTGACCTGCCGGGCATGCAGATGAGTAAGGGTTATAAAAAAGAATGATACCAGAAAAAATTGCTTTAAGGCAGTACGGAAATAATGCATGGTCGTATATATTATTTTTCAGTATATAAAAATAGGTAAAAATTTAGAATTAACTGTCGGATAATTTCGCTTAACGTGGTGTTTCAGTCCTAATCGGCTATGGCAGTTTCGGTGCTTTTTTAAACTGGCTATATGATTTTATTTCTAATCAGTTTCCGGATCTCATCCCCGGCATCGACGGTTTCCCTTCAGATGGAACTCCCTGAAAGTTATTGAACCATTTAACACTTCAAATTCAATTTGTTTTGCATATCCCCGATCACTTAATTTCACCGTTCCATATGCATATCCGTTCGACCAGAAATAGGTTCCTTTCAATGCTTTAAACCCGATAGTATGTTTTACCGCCGAATAGTGAAACTATGTTAAAGCTTCAGAATAGTAGGGAAACGGAACTTCAGGCCTTTCCTTAGGATAACTTGCCATCAGTAATACCGGTTCATTTCCCAGGGCATATGACCGCATTTTGTTGAAATGTTTAAACATGGATTCCCTGTAATTATATTTCATTATGCTCCTGAGAGTGGTTTTGACATTTTGCGGCTTTACCAGGTATCCCAGATTACAGACATGGGTACACGAACCCTCACAACAACCCTGGGTATCCATGCATCCCTCCCAGCCATAAAAATTACCATCCTCCGTGCGGAAACAGGTTTGAGTTCTTAAGGTACTGATATTAAAAAGAGCCGATTCTTTCACAACATCAGGAATATCTGTTTCAATGAAGGCTTTAACGAACTCAATGGTTTTCTCTTCAAGTGCCGGAAGTTTTGAGATTGTTTTTTGAATTACATCCCAGGCATCTGTGTACTTTGTGGTATAATAATTTCCTGACTTTTCATTTGCCCATGCATAGCGGTTCGGGAAATGCCAGGTAAGGAAAAACACAAATTATTTGGAAACCATTAGTGAAAAATTTAGATTTACAGCTTTTTAAATTAGAAAAAAATGGCATTAAATTCACTAGACTGGACAATTGTTGGATTTTTCTTTATTGTAGTTCTTTCCATCGGATGGTTTGCATCCAAAACCGCCGGCAAAGACACCACGCAGTTTTTCCTGGGAGGGCGCGGGATGCCATGGTGGCTTTTGGGAATTTCGATGGTAGCCTGTACCTTTTCAGCTGATACGCCTAACCTGGTAACCGGAATGGTTCGTGAGAACGGAGTTGCCAAAAACTGGGCGTGGTGGGCATTTCTGATCACCGGAATGGTTACGGTATTCATTTATGCAAAACTTTGGCGGCGATCTAATGTTTTAACCGATCTTGAATTTTACGAAAAACGGTACAGTGGAAAGGCTGCTTCTTTCCTGCGAGGGTTCAGGGCAGTGTATCTCGGATTGTTTTTCAATTGTCTGATCATGGGAACCGTTACCCTGGCTGCCATTAAGATCGGAGCCGTAATGCTTGGCTTAAAACCCTGGGTTACGGTTGTTGGAGCTTCCGTAGTTGTTGTCCTATATGCAGGATTGGGTGGTTTAAAAGGTGTAATCTGGGCTGATTTTTTCCAGTACAGCATCGCCATGTTCGGGGCTGTATTCGCCGCGGTAGTGGCTGTAAGCCAACCTGAAGTGGGAGGCTTAAGTAATTTACTAACCAATCCTGCCTTGCAGGATAAACTATCCTTTACGCCTGATTTTTCCGATCCTTCGTTTTTTGTTCCCTTATTAATCATCCCCATTGCGGTTCAATGGTGGGCTGTCTGGTATCCCGGTGCTGAACCGGGTGGCGGAGGATATATTGCCCAGCGAATGCTCGCTGCAAAAGATGAAAAAAATGCCATTGGAGCTACCTTGCTATTCAACTTCGCCCATTATGCACTTCGCCCATGGCCGTGGATCATTGTGGCTCTTGCTTCAATTATTATATATCCTGACCTGGCATCCATAAAAGCCGAGTTTCCGGCAATTACCGGCGAATACCTGAAAGATGATATTGCCTACCCGGTTATGCTCTCGAAAATAGGTCCCGGCTGGTTGGGATTGGTGGTTGCTTCCCTCATTGCAGCTTATATGTCAACCATTGGGACTCACCTGAACTGGGGATCTTCTTATTTGGTCAATGATTTCTACAAACGGTTTATAAATCCCAGGGCGCCTGAGAAGAAACTGGTCTTAGTAGGACGCTTTTCTACTATAGCACTTATGGTGATTGCAGGACTTATTGCATTAGTATTCCTTGAAGATGCTACCCAGGCATTTAATATTCTGCTGCTGTCAGGAGCGGGATCCGGTCTGATTTATCTGTTAAGATGGTTCTGGTGGAGAATTAATGCATGGACTGAGTTATTTGCCATGGTTGTGGCTACCATTGTCGCCGTGTTCCTTATTTTTGTCGTTAATGACCTCGCGCTGGCAAATACTTTCAGCGGAGTTTATCCATTACCTGAAAATTTCCATGAACTTGATCCAAAAGCACTTTCAGGAACTGTATTTCCCATAAAGCTTATTTTAGCTGTCGTTTGTACAACCATTGCCTGGATCCTTGGAATGTTTTTAACAAGACCGGAAAGTAAAGAGACACTGAGAAGTTTCTACCGGTTGACAAGACCCGGTGGGCCCGGTTGGAGCAAAATTGTAAAAGAGGCTGTAGCTGATGGGGATTTTATCGATGAAAAAGACAAAGGACTTGCATGGGAAATGCCCTTACAGATACTGTGTGTATTTATCGGCTGCATTGTCATTTATTCCTTCTTGTTTTCAATCGGAAGCTTTGTATATCATGATGTCTTGTGGGGAACCATACTGGCATTTGTAGCAGCAGCAGGCATTGTATTTCTATTTAAATCCTTTAAGAAGTTGCGGGCAGATTGATTTCCTGATATTTAAGAACATAACTGCGTGATTTTAAAAATTGGGGGTTGATTAGACAAATTAGGTTAATTAGTGTTTGTCCATAAAGTAATTATTCTAAGCAACGCGAGATAAAATAATAAACACAGCCCCAACCCCTCTTAATAGAGGGGAGTCATCACGTAATATATTAAAAATGTGTACAAATAGTTAATTTTACTGCAAAGTAATCCCCTCTAAAAAGAGGGGACAGAGGGGTGTGTAACAATTTCTGATTTATTCATGGAACATAATACAAAAAAAATTCTTGAAAACTTCCGGATTCCCGGTAAATTCATATCCGTTGAGGTCAATAAAACCGGGCTTATAAACGACACTTATATTGCTGTATTTGATGACAATAATCAGCAAACCGGTTTCGTGCTCCAAAGGATAAACACGCTTGTTTTCAATAAACCTGTTGAAGTAATGGCCAATATTGACCTGATCCTTGCCCACCAGGCAAAGAAAGTCATGCTTGATCCGGATCATCCGGATCCCAAACGCGGATTATTGAAACTGGTTTATACAAATGATGAAAGGTCATTTTATCAGGATGAAGATGATAACTGCTGGAGGGTATATTATTATATTGAGAATACAGTTGATTTTGACATGGCTGAAACAGAAGCGCAAGCCTATGAAGCGGCAAAAATGTTTGGAAGATTCGGCAACTACCTGAGTGACCTGGATGTAAAACAAATGCATGCTACTATCCCTGATTTTCATAATATCGTTAAACGTTATGAGGCCCTGGAATTGTCGTCTAAAAAAGACGAAGTAAACCGGAAGGACAAATGCCTGAAGGAAATTGATTTTGCACTGGACAGGAAATACCTGTGCAATATTATAACCAACCTCCTAAAGGATAGTAAAATCCCTGTCAGGGTAACACATAACGACACGAAGATCAATAATGTTCTGATGGACCATGAAACCCTGAAGGGATTATGTGTTATCGATCTGGATACGGTAATGCCCGGCACTGTTTTATCGGATTTTGGTGATATGGTACGGACATTCACCAACTCGGTCAATGAGGATGTCCCGGATGTATCAAAAGTTAAAATGCGTTTAAATATTTTCAGGGCAATGGCAGAGGGATACTTATCGGAAGCAAACGATTTTCTCACTCCCGTGGAAAAATCCAACCTGGTCTATGGCGGTAAACTAATAACCCTTATGCAAGGTATCAGGAATTTAACTGATTATTTAAAGGGAGATGTTTACTACAAAATTGATTATCCGGAACACAACCTGGACAGAACGCGGAATCAATTTGCCCTGATTCGCTCTATTGAAAAACAGGAGAAGAAAATGGAAGAGATAATTGAAAATTTATAGTTACTTTTTGATTTGAGCTATGGTAACTAATTAAATAAATAAGAGATCAAGTATAAAAGGAAATGGAATTTTCCAATATTCCATTATTCCATTATTCCATTATTCCAGTATTCCAGTATTCCATTATTCCATTATTCCAATATTCCAGTATTCCATTGTTCCAGTATTACGGATTTTGTTAAAATATAAAATATTATGAAAATTATTAACTTAAAAGAAGAATACAAAAAGCTATATTTCGTATGCCTTGAAGATTGGTCTGATGAAATAAAAGAAGCAGGAGACCATAAAGAAAACTGGTATGAAAAGATGAAAAATCAAGGTCTCTGCGTAAAACTGGCTCTGGATGATAATGGAGATGTCGGTGGTATGATCCAGTATGTTCCGGTTGAACATTCACCCGTTGAAGGAAAAGATCTTTACTTTATTAACTGCATCTGGGTTCATAGATATAAAAAAGGTAGAGGTAATTTTCAGAAGAAAGGAATGGGAAAGGCATTACTTCAAGCAGTTGAAGATGATGCAAAAGCCAGGGGAGCGAAAGGTATCGTTGCCTGGGGTATTCCTTTTCCGTTCTGGATGAAGGCATCATGGTTTAAGAAACAGGGGCATACTAAAGTGGATAAACAAGGATTTCTTGGACTAATCCTGTTATGGAAACCTTTCACAAAAGACGCCATCGCCCCAAAATGGATAAAACAAAAGAAAAAACCTCAAAAAATACCTGGGAAGGTCGTTGTTACCAGTTTTATTAATGGATGGTGCCCTGCCCAAAATATGGTATTCGAAAGAGCAAAAAAAGCTGCTTCCGAATTCGGAGACAAAGTAGTATTCCGGAAGATAGATACATTTGACAGAGAAGTTCTGATTGAATGGGGAATTTCTGACGCACTATACATAAATAACAAAGAGGTACGAACCGGTCCACCACCTTCATATGAAAAAATCAGGAAGAAGATTGCGAAAAAAGTCAGAAGTTTGCCAAAACAGGAATTTCCCAATTCTCATGCTTGAGCCGGATATTAAAGCTACTTAATTTTTAGAACAAAATAATCGACAGAATAGGTGCAAAAAAAAGTGGTTTTTGGAAAATTATGCAACAAAAATAGCCAATGCATTTGCAGGCACATTGCCAAAGCCCCACGAGCCAACGCTCAAACTCAATCTTTGTCAAAGAGCCTGCAAAGCCGACCCGATTTGCCAAAGGCATTTTTGCCATCGCATAAAAAACAAAATAAATTTGTGCTTCGTAGAAAGGTTTGGTATGGTTAAAAAGGTTTGAAAAAGAGAGAACTGAATAAATGAAATGAT
>JAUWBB010000171.1 GCA_030605195.1 Bacteroidota bacterium | reverse complement strand
AATGGTTCTTACTGCACTTGAACATTAATGATAAAGCGGCCATAATAACCAAGGCTTTAAAGGAGATTATGTCTTTAGTTGATGAGGCGGTTGATAAAATGGCATTTTTTGCAGATAGATTACAACGTTTAACATGCGTACTTCTTCTTATAAAGAATTATATGAAAGCATATAAGTTTAACTTTTTCGTCTCAACAGAATTATTTTCTATCTTTGTTTGCAGGCTTACAAATAAACTATAAAAATGTATTCCTGAGAGAAGTAATGAATCGCTACCATACAATCCTGATTTTGTTCCTAGTGACATGCTTTTCAGATTCTTTGTCTGCCCAGAAACCAGACTACCCGGATGCAGCCAATGAATGGAGAAAGTTTTTTGACCAATCCTATGGCCCCGATTATGAATTGGTTAATGGGGTTAAATATGAATATTTGTTCTTTATCTCAAGCGGACACCCCTTCCTGGGCGAGGACCGGTTTTACACCGGCTATGCAGTAATTAATGGCCGCCAATACCCGGATTTAAAGATAAAATATGATATCTATATTCAGAGAATTATATTGAATCATACTTTTTTTTCAGGTGAAAAAGAAAAGATTATCTTAAATAACGAATTTATCGATGCATTTGAATTGGATGGCAAACTTTTCCGGAAATATTCTTTTCCTGAAACAGGCACAAAATTCCTACAGGTTATTGAATCCGGTGATTTATGTTGTCTCTATTTTTGGGAAAAAAATTTCAATTACTCGACTACATCTATCCGGAATCCTTCCAGTTTCTCTCCCCCCAAAAAGAAGACATATCTCCTTCTGAACGATGAAATATGGCCCTTTAACACGAAAAGATCGTTCCTGAAATTATTTCCTGAAGGACACCAAAAACAGATAGATCAGTTTATCAGGACAAACAAGATCGGGTTGAAAGAAGCACCGGATAACATGATGCATCAGCTGATTAATTTTTGTGACAAGTTAATTCACCCGTGGTGATGGTTAAATACTTGACACGATCCAATCTAATGACCTGGGAAAATTTAGCGGACCCCATGCCCGGTTTACCTTATCTCCCTTTCTGAAATTGGACAGGGACCACCATACGGTACTGGTAGTGGTATATGCTTCGACTACAGAAAAGGTGGAGGTACTACAGAAAGACCTTCATTCTTGAAGTAAACAGAGGACAATTGTGAACAGATATTTATCATACCTGCTTTTTGGTCTGTTGATTATCCGCGTATCACCGGATATGCAGGCACAGAACCTTTCCAGAGAAAACGAAATAGTGAGATCAGATCTCTTCCGGGAAAAATTTCATCTTTTCACGGACAGGAATATCTATGCTGTAAATGAGAAAATATTCTTCAGGGCCTTTAACCTTAGTGAATCCCGGTTAAAACAAACAAACTGGAGCAAAATCCTTTACGTCGAATTAATCAGTGAATCAAATACAGCCATAACCTATGGCAAATATGAATTAAATATAAAGGGTGCGTGGGGATATCTTAATATTCCACAATCTGCAGCTACAGGCCTCTATTCTATCAGGGCCTATACGAAATGGATGCGAAATTACCCGCCGGTAGGATACTTTCATAAGACTGTTGCAATCATTAACCCCAATGGAATTGGGATGAATAACTTAAGGATGAGTACTGGAAAAGAATTTTCTTCTGATTTGAAAAATATGGGAAACAGTAGAAATCTAGTACAGTGCAGTACAGACAAATCCATATATAATAAGCGCGGGAAAATCCACCTGGCTATTTCAGTACCGGAAAAAAACAATACGTCACCCGACGGTTATTACGTGACCGTAGTCAAAAAGGGCTATTATGATACAACCATTCCTGAATTAATATTTCCTTCATTCAATGATACAGACCTGCCTGAAAAGATTCATTATTATCCTGAAACACGGGGTTTATCATTATCTGGCAGAGTTACATCAAACGATGGAGATAAACCATTTGCCTATTCACAGGTTCATTTGACCCTTTTAGGAAATGTTCCCGATTATTATGGTTTTCTGACGGATAAAACAGGAGGTTTCAGAATTTCTCTCCCATACCATAAGAGCGCGGAAGATATTTTATTTTGCGTTGAAAATAAAGCTGACCGGATGGTGAATTTCTCTCTGGACAGCGATTATTCCACAGATTTTCTTAAACAAACAGAACAATTTTCCGATAAACAGGCCATTAACAAAAAAACTGTGGAAGAAATCATGTTTAATGCCCAGGTGGTTAATATATTTAATCCTACCCCGATTTCAAATGACCCCGTGGAAATACTTGATACATCAAACCAATATTTTTATGGATCTCCGGAATTAAGATTTAAAACAGCTGATTATGTATTGCTCTCCACATTGGAAGAATTCTTTTTTGAGTTGATCCAGAACGTAATTGTGATAAAAGAAAAAGACAAACATTATTTATACCTAACCAGGGATCATTCTGATTTATATTTGTATATACCTCTCATACTTCTCGATTATGTTCCCGTATTTGATATTGATAAGATATTACATCTTTCACCTGAAAAAATTACCTGTATTGATATAGTCAATTCATTGTATATCAGAGGAAATCTGCACTATGGTGGTATTATAAATATCATTTCATCCCGGGGTGACAGGGCAGGCGTGGATCTGCCCCGGAATTCTTTCTTCTTCAGATTCAAAACATGTGAATCCCAACAGCGGATAACTTTCCCCGATTATGATAAAGATCCGGGAGATGCCAGGATCCCGGATTACAGGAATTGTCTGTTCTGGGCTCCAAATATTCCTGTTGGTGCCGGTGATACAGTCAGTCTTGATTTCTTTTCATCTGATCTACAGGGTGATTATATGGTAATTGTCCGCGGAATTACAGACGATGGACAGGTAATGCATGGAGAATGCAGCTTTACAGTAAAATGATTGCAGGTCCGGATTTCATTCGAAAGTTCACGTTAATAACGATTTATAAATGGTTTCTATAAAATTATTAAAAGGTAAACTGTTAAACCGGGTTTTAAATTCTGTCGAAAAGATTGGCAATGCCTTGCCCCATCCCGCTTCTTTATTCGCGATTTTTGCACTTTTAATCCTTGTTTTATCTGCTGTTGCCTCTGCTTTGGATTGGAATGCCGTACATCCGGGGACTAATGAGGAAATTCAACCGGTAAACCTTTTATCGGTTGAAGGGTTACACAGGATAATTACCGAGATGGTGACCAACTTCACAGGATTCGCTCCACTTGGAATCGTTATGGTAGCAATGCTCGGAATTGGAATTGCGGAAAGTAGTGGATTAATAGGTGCTTTTATAAGGCTACTCGTCCTTTCTTCTCCTAAACGATTATTAACCTTTGTTTTGGTTTTTGCAGGAATCATGTCGAATGTGGCTAGTGACGTGGGGTATGTGTTGTTGATTCCACTCGCCGGCATCATCTTTATTGCTGTCGGGCGGCATCCTGTCATTGGAATGGCAGCTGCCTTTGCCGGAGTATCCGGGGGTTTCAGCGCAAATTTGGTGCTTGGGACCATAGATCCGTTGTTGGCTGGTTTGTCTGAGGAAGCAGCCAGGATCATTGATCCTGATTATGTAGTAAACCCCACGGCAAATTACTATTTTATGTTTGTCTCAACTTTTGTGATTTCCATTACAGGCACCTGGGTAACCGAGCGAATTATTGCACCCCGGTTTGGGAAATATGAATCAGATAAAGCGGAAGAAAAAATTCAGACTTTATCTGATTTGGAAAAAAAAGGCCTGAGACGAGCAACTTTAGCATTTGCCCTCTTATTTGGCATAATGTTAATAGGTATTATTCCTTCCAATGGGTTTTTCCGGGGTCCTGATAATGGGTTGCTAAATTCTCCACTGATCAAAGGAGTTGTGGCACTTTTGTTTATTGGCGCAGGTCTGATGGGGGTGGTATATGGCTTTACAGTTAAGAACTTTAAATCGGATGCTGATGTAATGACGGGCATGGGAGATTCCATGAAATCCCTGGGAATGTATTATGTGCTTGTGTTTTTTGCTGCCCAATTCGTCAGTTATTTTAAATGGAGTAACCTGGGCATTATATTCGCGGTTAAGGGAGCTGATCTTGTAATGGCTACAGGATTAGGGTTAATACCACTGATGATTTTATTTATTATTCTTTCAGGATTTATCAATATGGCAATGGGAAGTGCTTCTGCAAAATGGGCCATAATGGCTCCGGTTTTTATTCCAATGTTTATGCTGTTGGGATATTCGCCGGAATTATCACAGGTCGTTTACAGAATAGGAGACAGTGTAACCAATGTGGTTTCCCCCATGATGAGTTTTTTCGCACTGATCATTGCTTTTATTCAAAAATATGAGAAAAATGCAGGCATCGGAACAGTTATTGCCACTATGTTACCCTATTCAATTGCATTTTTTATTGTATGGACAGCTTTATTGGTTGTATGGCTTTGGTTGGGATTACCTCTCGGACCAAATGCAGGTATTTTCTATAATCCTTAGCCAATAAAGAAATATTATATACCAGCATAAACAACCAACCCTAATCCTATAACAAAGCATACAAACATCAGAGCTAACAACATATTTGTTCCCTTCGGAGCATCACTAAATTCTTTCCATATAAATACACCCCAAAGTGCGGCTATCAGTGTAGCACCCTGGCCCAATCCGTAGGAGATTGCGTATCCTGCTTTTCCTGCTGCAATAATATTCAGAGACATACCAATACACCAGATAATCCCTCCCAGAAATCCCGTTGAGTGAACTTTTAAACCCCCGTTGAAATATTGCTTATATGTTACAGGTTCACCTTCAACTGGTTTTTTCATAAAAATTGTATTGAAAATAAAATTACTTATGAATATGCCAATCGCGAAAATGAATACAGCCGTGTATGGAGTAAGTTCACACGAAACAGGATTTATAAAGTCTGATGACATAGAACTGGCGACAAACCTGTAAAATAATGCCATTAAAACACCTGCACAAATGGATAAAAGAATTCCTTTTGTTGAGACTTTCCGGATGGTTTTAGTGAGCTTTTTGTAGGCTGCTGCATCAAGGATAATAGCAATGGTTATCAATCCTATTCCTGAAAAAAGGATTACAACATCGCCGTAAGGGGTAGCGAAATAATTAATCAACACTCCTAAGACCAGTGCGATTCCAATACCCACGGGAAAAGCTACCGACATTCCGGCAACAGCGATTGCAGCTACCAGGAGAATATTGGCAAGGTTAAAAACCACACCTCCAAGAAAAGCATTACTCAGATTATCCCATTCTGCCTGTTGAAGGTCAGCAAAGAAACTTCTTCCATTCTCTCCAAAGCTTCCTAATAATAAAGCCGAGATCAGAGAAAGGATTAAAATTCCAATTACATAATCCCAGTAAAAAAGCTCAAATCGCCATGTTTTACCGGCAAGTTTCTGGGTGTTTGCCCATGATCCCCAGCATAACATGGTTATTACCGTAAAAATTATTGCCAGAGTGTAAGATGGTACTATATACATGGTAGATGGATTTTAAGTTTAAGAATTTATTTTGGGTTCTTCAGGATAATACTAAGTTATTTTGGAATATTGGAATATTGGAATACTGGGGAATCCAGCATCCCATCATTCCATTCTTTCTTTCTTTCTTCCCAATCTTCCATTATTCCATTATTCCATTTGATACCTATTCATTTTCCGGATGAACCCTATTTATCATATGTTTTTTGTTCGTCTGAGTAAACAATGATATTTCCTAACAAAAGCTTATATCCTGGTTTAGGATTGGTTAGCTTTACCGTTACTTTATGCTTTTGTTTTGGCAGGTTATATTTCCAGCAGATATCATGTCTTCTTGAAGTGTAACCGGTAGGGAGTTTTACCGATTCTGTAAGTTCTTCATTAATATAAACCTCTGCAATATGGACATAATCTTCAACAATATTATCGTCTTTTTGTGAACTACCGGTTAAGACAAAACCTATTCCTTCAAATTCAAAAGTATATTCAGGATTTTTTTTGTTAATTGTTTTCTTTTCCCAATCAATTCTTTTTCTGTCTATCGGAAAATGTCCTTTAAAAGCTTGTTCAAGTTTTACAGCTTTTGGCGCCTGAATTTTGATTACGACATTTTTTTCTTCTATGGTTCCCTCATTTCGTTCGACCATCTGAAGTGCATGTTTATATCCCATCTGGTAAACATCGTTCAATGAAATTGTTGTATATTTAAAGTCGATGTCCTCAACTTCCGGAAGTCCCATTTTCCAGTACCCGGGAATATTACTATAACCCAGTACAGCTCCGAGGATGCCTCCGGCGCTTGCCGGGTTGCAGTCAGAGTCCTGTCCACAACGTGTACTGATATCAACTGTTTTTCCAAAATCTCCTTTCCCGTATAGAAGTCCGATCACTATATAGGCAGCATTGATTTTTGCATCGATATCAAAAGCCCTGAACACTCCATCCGGACATCCTATATCAGAAGACCATTTTTTCTCCACTTCAAACCAGGTTGTTTTCCAGTCATCAGGGTTCTGATAATACCAACCGATAACGTCATGTATACACTGATAAAACTGACTTTCAACCGGGATGGTTTTCAATGCTTCTTTGACAATCTGTTCCATATCATCAGAAACAAA
>JAUWBB010000229.1 GCA_030605195.1 Bacteroidota bacterium | reverse complement strand
GGCAACAAACCCTTAAGGTCTGAACGGAGTGAAGGATACACTCATTTTTCAAGGCTTGTGCTTTGCGATGCAAAGATCTGATATGCCTTGATTTAGGTTCGCAGTTGCACCACTTCTCCTGCTACTGTATTTAACCCCGGGCTGCGCCCGGGGCTATTGTTGTTTGACCCTTTCAGGGTCGAACTTTGACAACAATACTTTAAGGTTCGTGCCAGGGACATCCCATAGTAAATATTCTCATAATATTTAACATAAAGTTTTTATTAATATCATTTTATTGGTTCAAATAATCAAAATTCCGAAATTATAGGTTTTATTTTATGATCCATAAAGTTTTTAGTTAAATTTAGAAATAAAAATAAAGTTAGATGATATGAAAGCCATGGTATTAAATGCACTTTGCGATCTTGAGCAAAATAGCGAACCACTTGTATTAACTAATATGCCTGATCCTGTTCCTGGTGAGAAAGAAATACTGGTGAAGGTTTCTGCCTGTGGGGTTTGCCATACTGAACTGGACGAGATTGAGGGCAGAACACCTCCGCCGCAATTACCGGTGATTTTAGGGCATCAGGTTGTGGGACGCGTTGTTGACTCTGGTCCTGGCGCCAAATTGTTTAAAAAAGGGGAGAGGGTAGGGATTGCGTGGATTTACTCTGCCTGTGGAGCATGCAACTTTTGTTTGGAAGGAAACGAAAATTTATGTCCTGAGTTCAGAGCCACCGGCAGGGATGTCAACGGGGGATATGCTGAATATATGACAGTTCCTGAAGATTTTGCTCTCAAAATCCCTGATGTTTTTACCGATGTTGAGGCGGCCCCTCTTCTTTGTGCCGGTGCAATCGGTTACCGTTCTATGAAACTTTCCGGATTGAAGGACGGACAGTATCTTGGCCTGACAGGTTTTGGCGCTTCCGCTCACCTGGTGCTTAAAATGGTGAAACACCGCTATCCCAAAACACAGGTGTTTGTTTTTGCCAGAAGTGAGAAGGAAAGAGTCTTTGCAAAAGAACTCGGGGCTGTTTGGGCAGGTGATACAGGGGAAAAAGCTCCTGAAAAACTGGACAGCATCATCGATACCACACCTGTATGGAAACCGGTCGTGGAAGCGATGAAGAATCTGAAGCCAGGTGGAAGGCTTGTCATAAATGCCATCCGTAAAGAATCAATTGATAAGGATTACCTTTTAAAAATGGACTATCCCGAGCATCTTTGGATGGAAAAGGAAATAAAAAGTGTGGCAAATGTTGCAAGAAGCGATGTGAGGGAGTTCCTGGAACTGGCAGCCGAAATACTGATAAAACCTGAAATTCAGGAATACAAACTGGAAGAAGCAAACCGGGCACTGTTGGAGCTAAAAAACAGGAAAATCCGAGGAGCTAAGGTTTTAGTAAGAACATAGTTTCACCTTTTTTTTAGGATTGAAAAGATTTTGGAGAATTAAAAGTGGTGTCAGATGTTTCCATCTGACATTGAGGAGTATATAAGATAAATTAGTAATCCAAATTATTTCACTTTGTCGATAAGATGGGTGTAAAATTCTTTTGGATTTAGCTCCCCGAATTCATTTTTCCCGACAAGAAACCGTCTGATATCAACGCATAAATGGCATTTTGATAAATATCCGTTGTTTCGTTCCTTATATCCATAATCTTCGGCAAAGGATAATAAACCGTTAAAATCATTTTTAACAATAAACGTTAGTATTGGACACTGTGGCATGTTAATTCCATTCTTCAGTATTTGATCCATGTCGTGCCAATCTCCCAGGGATAAGCCGCCACAGTAGCCTGGAATAAAATTTCCATAATTGTCGAAATGATTATGCCAGTTACGCGGGATGGGAGGATTACATTTATTCGTTATAAGGAATTTTACTTTGTATTTTGGAAATATGCCAAGTTTTTCCATGCTGTAAGCAGCACGGCCCATTATAAAAAACTCGGTGTATCTCGTAAAATGTACTCCATCATCCATTCTTCTGTATTCCTCAAGAGTAACTTTCCCTTTTATTTTTAGTTTCCTGAATTTGCGGAAATACTCAAGTTGGTAAACAAACATATTATTACCGAAAATTTCAGATGCTATCCTTACTGCTCTTTCGGTTCGTTCAAATGGAACGAATTCAAGAAAAAAAGGATTCACGGAGATCATTATCCCGTTCAATCCATTATTTTTAAGCCTTGATAACTTTTCTTTAGTAATATTATCCGAACTTGCCCAGTAGCAATTTGTTTCAACAAAAATCGATGGAATGTTTAGTTCTCTGGCCATCTCAACTCCTTCACACAATAGTTCAAAATTCAGGAAAGGCTCACCCCCGGTAAAATGTATACCAAGATTCAGGTCTATCACATTTTTCCCATAAAAACTTGGCTCGATTTTATCAGCTAAAATATTCAGGAGGACATATAAGTCTTTTTTCGAAATCCAGTCAGCATTCCATTTTGGTGAACATGCATACATGCAATGCCTGCATTCAGCATTGCAATTGTAAGAAAGAATAATTCCTCCGGAGATGGGTGTTGGAACTTTTATCTTCATTTTTTGGCTTCAAAGTTTCGTTAGATTCTTAGGGATTTAAGCCCGAAAAAATAAATGGTATTAAATCCCAGGGCAAGCCCTGGACCCAAAATAACCACTTCCTTCTCGTCTGCCGAAGCGGAACGCGAAGGAGGATTAAAATTAAACAATTAACTTAAATTTTAATATGATTCCGAATTTTTTACTTAATTTGATATTTTATTGATTTTAATAGAATTTTATTAACCATTATGACTAATTCGAATTTAAATCGTTTGGTAATATTAACCGGTCCCTCGTGTGTAGGTAAAAGTCCCCTCGATCGGGCTTTTGGGAAATTAAACCCTGATATTCGTGAAAGATTGAGCAAATTCGTGCTTTATATCAGTCGTTTACCACGTCCGGGTGAATTAGACGGAATGGATTATTTTTTTCGTTCCCGGGAGCAAATTGAAACATTAGAAAAAAAACCCGGATATATTGTTATGGATGTTCGTGGTGATCTCCAGGCTGTTAATATTGATGAAATAGTCACCCTGTTGCAAAAAAAGGATGTTTTTTTTGAAGGGAATCCATTTGTTGCACAAGCACTGCAAGCACACCCAAAACTACTTAAAATACAAAGACTGGGGATATTTCTTTCACCTATTTCAAAAGAAGAAATAACATATCTGAAAAGACCGGAACTGCATGTTTCACTGCCCGGTTTGATTACTGATATGATGAGACGTAAATTATTGCGTCGTACCAGAAAACAAAAAGGAGAACTTTCATTAATAGATCTGGAAAATATTGAAAGAAGGGCTTCAAGCGCTTACAAGGAACTTAAGGAAGCCTGGCGCTTCGATTATGTAATTCCTAACCATGATGGTGAAGACAGCGAAAACTGGGATGCATTTTATTATCCGCTTGGAGATGCCCGCAAAACCCTGCGTGCATTTGCAGAATTACTGGAAGGCAAAATTCCCCCGGTGGTTGAAAAATGGGAAGAAGATATATTGCCTTAAAAAACGGATACGGCAGCGCCTATGGCAGTGGAATATTCTGAATAATCAGGAATATGAAATTTTTTATTATATAATTTTCCGACCCCTGTAAAAATGGCTTTTGACTGGGGCAATATCGCGAGTTTGCCGGTAAGGATAATGTTATTATTATTAGTGGCCCGCGCTGCTGAAATGGCTATAATACCAATGGTTTGACAAACCAGATTAATGATGGCGAGAGCGAAATCATTTTCCGAGGCATCATCGAGGGATTTTCCAAAATTGGAAGCGGTAACCGTACTGGGAAGGGTATTGATCGATCCGTTCACAATATCTCCAACCGTCAGATCTACCTTGCCAAGCGATCCTTTTTTGGCTTTTCCGGTAATGATTTCAATGTCTGTGGTATTCAGGATCTTTTTTGCCAATCCAACCAATGTACCACCGCCGACACCGCTTCCTCCCCAGTGAGAGATCTTTCCGTCATCAACCTGAACAATAGCCGTGCCTGTTCCCATGCTTACGACAATGGCTTTGTTGATTCCTGATAGAAATTTTCCGCCATGACCTATTGATATAAATTCATCAACCTTTTGAACCGGTATGCCTAATATACCTGATTCGATGTAAGAGGATCCAACTCCGGTAATTCCAATTGTTTTGATATCCGATAGTTTGAATTTATTTTGATCGGTATATTTTCCGAGAGCCCCGGCGGCAGAGGTAATGGGATCATCTGCTTTAATGGTAAGAGGCCTGATTATTTTCCCGTTCTTAAAACCTACAATATCGGTTGTGGTACCACCAATGTCTATTCCTAAAATCATTTTGTTTTATTAATGGACTGTTCTAATAAATATAAAACATAGCTTCGCAAAGTAATTAAAATCTTGCCATATCATTGACTGTCGGATGGAAACATCCGACAGCATCGTATGTAACACATTGTGACTTTATAGATGGACTCTGTTTATTCAGGTATCTTGTAAATGTAAACAATTTCCATTTTCAGGTGACCGGGGTTCAGGAAATGCATAAATCTGTCAATAAAACTCGGTAGTATCTTAGCCTCAAATTGAATAGATGGAAAGCTATTCCTGAATTCTTGCATTCTGTTTTCCAGGTCGATGTCCTCCCAAAAGATAACGTAGTTCGGTTTATTATAAGAATCATAATATTTTACTATGTTACTTAATGGATTATTCCCTGTAACAGGCGCATAACTGACCCATTTGTCTAAATAAAATAAGGGTAATAGGGTATAGTCGCTTTTGTGTGAGCTCTCAATAATAAAATTTCTGAAGTCATCCTGCTTCGACAAATATATCATTGATTCAACCCTGCTTTTTTTTGAGTATGCAATTGAAACAGGAACTAGTAAAATGCCGTTTATTATCCAGAAAAAGACCCAGGTTAATTTCAGGATTTCCCGCTTTTTTCTTAAAAAATTTGATGTATCTAAAAATTGTTGCCAACCAATCAACCCCAGAATTATTATAAATGGAATTACCGGCAGAATAAATCTTTCCTGTTTGTTGGGGAATGCTGAGTGAAATACAAGGAAGAGTGTTGCCGGTAAAAAAAGTATTAAATTTTTTTTCCAGTTTCTGATAAAACCAAAAATCAGGTAAAGACTGATAGGAGGAATTAGCATGCCCGAAATAAATAAGAGGTACATATACCATTTCTGGGTAAGGTACTGGTAGGCATGGTTTATATTGTATCGAATGTACTCGGCAAATTCAGCAAAAGGGCGCCCCCAGGTAAACAGATCGGTAGCCTGGGTAAGAAAAACAGCGATTAATACGCCTAAAATGAAAAGGAACGTTCCGAGAAACTTCCTGTTAATAAAAACGACCAGAATAATCCCTCCTATAAAGATTATACTTTGAAAACGAATTGAAACGGCTACTCCCGCAATAGCTCCTGCAATCAGAAAGGGGATATATGAACCTTTGTTTTCATTTTTAAA
>JAUWBB010000007.1 GCA_030605195.1 Bacteroidota bacterium | reverse complement strand
AAATGGGGTATCCGATCATCTCCCGTGTTTTTGATTGATAATTTTTTCATACGAAATAGGATGTATTTTAACACCTTGTTCAATTAGACGCAAGAATAAAAGCCCTCTGCTTTTTGATGTTCGCCTATTATATCGGAAAACATATTCATCAAGATAATATTCTAGTTTGTTTTTGTTTAAGTAGCTTTGATGTGTGCCAAGCAACCATCTTTTTAACAACGAAGCTATTCTGTGAACGTTCGGTAATACTTCCTCGTCTTCATCTTTCACCGTAGCTTTTTGTACTTTATGGCTGTATCCTTTAGTACTTAATTCATTATAACTTGGCCAAGCGTCTGTAATAATTGTTGAAGATGGTTCAATATTATCTTCAATGAATGTATTCAAACTCTTACTTGAGGCATCAGAAATTTTTGCCAATCTCACCCTTCCCGTTTTTCTGCCTTTTACCTCTACAGCAACAGCAATTAAACTTTTACCTTCTGCTCCACGTCCTCTTTTACCAGAGGTTTTTCCTCCAATTAACACCTCATCAACCTCTACAACTCCTTGCAATTTGGTTCTGCCACTTAAAACCATAAGCCTCCTAAATTTATGCAGCCAAGTCCATGCAGTTTGATAATTTCCTAAACCAAGAATTTTCTGCAGCCCTTTTGCGCTAACCCCATTCTTTTGGGCAACCATCCACCAAATTGCCCTAAACCAAATCAACAATGACTTAGTCGATTTATGAAATATTGTCCCATTGGTTACTGTTGTTTCTGTATGGCAATCAATACATTCAAATCGTCCCTTGATCTTCTTCCAATATCGAACAGAACCACACACCGGACATTCAAAACCATGAGGCCACCTCAATGCTATCAAATAATTAATGCAATCTTGCTCTACTTTAAACATTTCTTCAAACTCCATTTGATTTGCCGGATATTTCATCTAGCAAAGTTAATATTTTACGGGAGATGATCGGATACCCCATTTAAACAAATACAATCCCGATAAAGATGTCTAATGCTACATTTCCAGTCATAATATTAGTTTTTATGGTTTGAATCTTGATTTACTAAAATTTATCGATGATTTTTACCTTTTTAAATCCTGTTCGCTCCACTTCTTCTAAAACTCTTTCATTCTTAAAATCAGGTTGTACATAGTAGTTGCCATCTTTGATTTTAATTTCTTTTAACAGATCCAGAAATCTGACAGGTTGTTCCAGATAAAAAGAGTTGTAGATACCACCAAGGTACCTGAGGTCATCATCCATCCCAACTGTTACCGTATGGTTGTATGAACCAAAATTTATTTGCCATTCCTTTGTATCAGGTTTAACCTCTCTGTTATCTTTTTGTCCGAGCAAGGTATAAATCAGATCATCGGGCTGTTTTTGGTAGAGGTTTGTTTCGAATGCATTACTTACCCGCTTCAGCCGCACCAGATCATCATAGCTGCTTAATGCTTTCTCCTGTGAAATGGCTTCCAGTGCCATTCCTTCGAGTACAGGTATATATTTCTCTTGTGAGGTCAGAGACAAATTGTACCCCAGATCAGCAAGGATCTTAAAATATTGCCTGTTTGTAAAATGGACCGGTAAATATTGACTCCCATCCGGATTAACCGGAATTTCTCTAATTTTTTTTCGCAATTGTCTCATATTCTTTGCATTAGGTAAATCGATCAATTTTTCAATATCCATTCTGAATAATGCGATATCCTCTAGCTCTTTATGTTTGTTCTGATCAGACACTGAAAGTATTGGTTCTGCTTTGTCCAGTACAGCTAATGCATTTAACAGGTCATCGACATCCAGATAACCTGCAGCCGCATTCAGATAAAAATCTACTGCTTTGATTTTTGTACCAAGGCTATCGTAGATTTGTGCCAGGTTATGATATAGTACCGGTACAGGAAGGTATTGGGATGGATTTTTATCTGCAATTTCATTGACCACCTCAATAGCTCTAAATAATTGAAATTCTGCGCTTTGTGTACGTTCTCCAGATATCCATGTTCCCCTGTCAAAATAGATGAATCCGAGGACAGAATGCATCCGGAAAATCCCCTCTAAATTGTTGCTGGCATAATACATGCCCTTGCCGGTAAACAAGTCGCGTTCAAGTGCTCTGAATTTCACGAAACCACGATCAAGAAAAGGATATGAATTATATAACAAAGCCAGTTGTGTAAAGACCTCCAGTTTAACCGGGTACTTCTGCTCTAATTCCTGTTGTCCGTACTTATTAATTTCCGGAACAAATTGAGATAATTCTTCAAGCATAAAAGCACGTTGCCGGGGAGATATTGAATCTTTCTGCTGATGATAAACTACCAGCACAATGTTCCCTGTAATATGTTTTCTCAGCGATGTCTGCCCCCACCAGGTTAGCTGGTCTAATTTCTCAACTGGGTTACTAACAAGATCAGATAATTCATTGCAAACCGAGGTAAAAGAAGAGTCCAACCAGGGCAGACCCGATAAATCATTTTCAAAAATATTGTCTTTCATACTAAGCATATCAGCCCATTCAGTTAAGAAAGAATATGCCTGATTCAGATTCTTTTTCGATAAAGCTATATCCATCAGCTTTTCATAACCCGGTTTTGCCAGTGAATAATATCCATAGTTCTTTAATTCAGTTGCCAGACCAGACAGTTGTGAAGGACTACACCACCTCATGTTTTCATGAAACAGTGTGGTAATATGTCTCATAATAGCCTGATCCTCCGGGTTTAGAAATAGAATTTCCCGGTACTCTTCAAAAGCTTTTAATGAATCCTTTTCTGCTAAATTTATATCAGCTTTTGTAATTCTGTACTTTATCTCATTTTTCTTATCCAGACTTATAAGAATATCCAAGTGTTTACCTGCCTCAGCTAAATCACCCTGAGATATAAGAAGTAAAACCAAATTATTCCGTGCAGAAGTGTTGATGGAATCCAGCTTAAGGGTTTCACGGTAATAAGACTTTGCCCGGTTAAGGTTTTCAGTATTACCGGATTCTTCTGATAAAGCCTGCCGATGGTAATAAAATGCAATTGAGTTTAGATATCTGATTTTAACTTCTTTGTATAGAGCTGGTATCAGTTCAATGGTCCCTTCGAGGAGCTGCACATTTTGCGGCCACTTTAGCTGCTTTGCTGAATCCAGCACGGAATTCAAGGTCTTTATATCCAACTGTTGACCTGCAAATCGAGTTGTGTCAAAAGTATATCCGGAACCGGAAATTGCTTCACCTTCATTCTTCGCGATCGCAAAAACATCATTGCACGGAGAAATGACAAGGTCTCCCCTGCCGGACTCCGGGGCCGGGAAAGCCCGGGAGCAGGTTGCCGGAATAACATCCCCTGCAACCACATTACTAAAACCTGCCAATAGTTGAACATTAAAAAAACATAAAACAACAGGAATAAAAAGGGTCTGAGTAGTTATTTTGTTTCTCATGGTTTTGAATTAAAAAATTGGCCGTTATTGGTTATCCGGATTACTGAGTGTAATTCCCTGAACAGCTTTAATATATTTAAGGAGATATGTTTTCTTTATAACATTGTTGCCGGAATCAGGTTGAGAAATTGAATCGGTAGTTATTGATATCAGAGAACTATCCGGATAATGATCCGGTAGTTGGAATTCCTGCTTAGCATGTTCTATATTTTTGAAAAAGTGATCCACTGTTGAGGTAAAATATCTGGTTTTATCGAAAAGGGGACCAATAATTAAAAATTCGATTTTGATTTTACTGTCAGTAGCAATTCTTGATACCTGAAATGATAAAGGAATGGTCCAGATCAAAAGCGAGTCAACCCAAAAAACATCGTCTGTAAGAGGCACCCTGCTAAGTATTTTTGATATTAAATCTGTTTTGTTATCGCTATTATTCATTGCCTCGTCAAATTTTTGTTTCAACTGTTCAAGGAATCCCATGTACGTGCCTGGCAATCCATTGGTAAAATCTAAAAGCTCAAGAAACGGTAAATGAAACGGATTTACAGCCTGTTGAATGTTTGAGCCCGTGAGGGTAAATTGAAAAACGGCCGATGTATTTCCTGATGTAGTTATGGAAATCAGCAGACTATCTTCTGCATTTGATTCCGTAAAATCAAAAAACGGATAGTTTTTCCTGAGAATACTAACTACATGATGAGTTGCTGCTTTTTCAATTTCTTCTGTATTGTCTCCATAGGTATCTATTATTCTTTTCTCGAGTATCTGAAACTCTACAGAAATCAAATGAGGTTGTGCTGACGTGATTTGCAAACTGCACAAACAGAGGATTAAAAAAAGGAATTTTTTCATGTTACTTGATATTCATGTTTACATTCTGTATCTTTTTCTGGTTTATAAAATAAACAGCTTCAGCATTGATTTTGCCGGAGCCAGCAATTAATCTAACATTTAGAGTATCTAACGGAGTCATCTCATAATGTAAATGAAGTGTATCCACCAACCAATGCTTCAAGGTAACATATATAGCTGCTTCCTGCTCTTCGGGAATTTTCGATCTCAGTTCAAGGTTCCACCGCTCCAGGAATTCACTGGGAATTTCCTGTTTTCTGCCAATCAGGAGTGCACCTCTTCCTTTAAGACTGTCTGATAGTATCTTCTGGCCGTTGATATATGCCTCGACGATACCTGTATTAATTAAATGCTGGCTTTCAAATGGAATTCGAACGAAGATGGAGGGAGAAACGGTAAGATCTTTCTCCACCCGGATCCTTTTCGGGATCCAGGGATAAAGTTCAAATGGAAATTGCTGGTAGCCATCCGCTTTTAAAAGATAGGGTTTTCCAAAAGGATTGCAGATCAGTGGAAGTGGTGTTCCAATCTTACTGATCTTTTTCGGATCCTGTTTATTGTTTTCCAGGAATCTTTCATGTGGATAGATACTGGCAATCAATTTGTTATTGATGTCAACAGAATTAATTGTTACGGAGGAAACAAATGTTCCTGCCAGGAAAAAAACAGACCATAAGAAAACCAGGGATGGTGTATGAAGAAAGAAGAGGAACCAATTGCCAAGTTTTCTTCCGACGTTCTTTTTATGTTCGTTATCAAGGTACTTAACAAAAAGTCCCGCAATTCCTAAAACAGCAACCGGAACATGAAACAGAATGAACTGTTCGGGTTCTTTCCCAAAATGTGTTGCTGTCCAGGTATTCACAAGAACCACCAGCAAAGCCAGAATAAAAAGTCTCTGAACAATCGAATTAAGAATAATATCTCTTTTCATTTTATTGTATTTGTTTCAACGGAAACCGTTTAAAGTTTTTCTTCAAGGATAACGGAAATCGGAAAATGATCACTGTACCCATTTGAATCATATGAGCTCTTCTTTGAGGGTCTGCCAAATCTTCTGGGTGCACTGTAGCTGCCATATGCCATCTCCTTAAAACTCTCCACCCTAGTCGAGTTTTTTTCAATCTTTAACCGGGATGTGGACAGAAGCAGGCCTCTGGACGCCAGAAGCTGGTCAAATACATAGGGGCCCGAATAATAATATGTCCCTGCTCCCCTGGCCATTTCTCCAGCTGTCAGGTTATATAGCCTGGGAGATTTTGTACTGTTGATTACCTTTATCCGGCTGTTTGTACTTAAAGCATAATCCGTTAAGGACCGGCTGAATGGTTCATCATTGAAATCACCCATAGCAAGGATAGGGACGTTCTTTCCCATCTCTTCCAAAACACGGCCGATCCAGTAGCTTAAGGTTTCTCCCGCAATGATCCGGTAGGGTTCTGATTCATAAGGTCCGGGCATCCGTGCCGGCCAATGATTACCTATCAGCACAAAATTGTTTCCGCTTTTGGTTTTGAAATTTACCTGGAAAATATCACGAGTAGGTGTTCGTTTCGTAATCCTGTACGTAAATTGTTTATCTGTTTTTTCGAATAATCCGGCATCGTAAATAAAAGCAATATCTATCCCTCTTTTGTCCGGAGAATCATGATGAACAATTTCGTAGGTCCGGTTCAATGGATCCATTTTATCCACCAGCATCTGAATAACTCTACGGTTTTCAACTTCACAAACACCGAAAAAATCAGGTCCTTTTCCCTGATTCATCAGCATCAGAATCTCAGCCAGTCTATTTAGTTTTTTATCAAGTACGGCAGGAGTCCAGCCTTTTAGTTCACTTTTCAGGTAACCTTTCAGCCAGTCGGAACGTTTGGGGTCCTTTTCTTCGCAGAAAAGGTTTTCCACATTCCACCAGGCGAAATAATACTTTTTGTTTGCCATTTCAGTTCTTTTGTTTAGGATTAGAATTAAGATTTATTGTCGCATCAGACCGGCAGGCATGATATCCTGGTCACGACTGTACCATACCCTTTAAACTGTTATTAAGTTTCAGCTTATTAATAATCGTTATCCAAATGAAATATCTCTGAAAATCAATATATCCGGATGTCTACCAATATTTGTTATCAAATTTACGATAATGAGTACCCGAAAGTCTAACACATATATCCCAATAAATAACAAAAATGTAACAATGCGAACAGAAGCCATGATAGAATTTTCTCAAAGCTTCCATGGAAACCTTATTTGAGTATCTGTTGCAGGCACAACTATGCCTTCTGAAGCAGGCGGGCTTTGTATAAACCAATCGCCGATATGAATCCGATCACCCTGACTGATGACCTTGGAAAGAATAGCCGAAGTTATGAGAAATTAATACATTGATTATGTGGCTTTTGCATAGAATTTGCGTCCAGTTCAACTGGTTAACATAAAATCAGATATAGCCGACTGCATAGCAGCCCTATATAGACACAAATTTTATGTTAAATAGAATTCTTTTAACCCTATATCCAACCTTGGATATCAACTTGTTAAAAGTTAATCAAGTTGATAAGTCTGCCTGACAGTGGATAATTGTACCGTCATAGCTTTTATTAAAATCCATAATCTGTATAGCAAATCACGTATTCCGGAAGGTTTTTCCCTGTAATTAGCTACTATTCTAGTTTTTTGGTTTGTTAAGGAAAACCAGTCTAAATTGTAGTTAGCCAGACAAGTATCCCCAGTCATTCATTATTTCCAGATCATTTTTTACGCACTCCAGCGGGCTTTTACCCTGGTAGGCCTCCTGTTCGATAATAAATAACCATGTACCTCCCTTTGTTCTGCTTAAATCAATTACCTTCTTCGGGTCAACGAGACCCTGACCAAGAATGGTACTTTCAAAGCCCTCACCGCCATTTTCTTTTTTAATCATATCTTTTACATGGATATTTTCGAACCTTCCCGGATACCGGTTTATAATATCAATTGCTTTGGCTCCCGCGATGTACATATTACCAATATCCAGTTGCTGGGAAACCTTATCCTCATCCGTGTTTTTCATCATAAGATCGAATAAATTTTCATTATTCAGCTTGAGGCTGAATTCAAAGTCATGGTTGTGATAGCCAAATTTCATCCCTGATTTTTGGCATAGTTCGCCACACTTGTTAAAAACTTCCATGAATTTCATAAATGGACCATAACTCCTTAAACTTTCATCAAGCCAGGGAGAGATAACGAATTTCTGACCGCATGTGGCAGCATCTTCAATGGTATATTTCCAGGGGTCGTTAAAGTCATTTCTTGTCTTATCCCAGTGCTCTTCATTTAAAACAGTATGCCCGCTTGGCATTTTCAGTCCCAGATCATCCAGTATCTTTTTAAACTCCACAGCATTATACCCGTAAAATTTCCTGTTGTCATAATTCGCATGTTCAACGTGCCTGTATCCCATACCTGCAATTTGTTTCAGGGTTCCCAGCGGATCTGCTTTCATATCATCCCTGACACTATAAAGCTGAATTCCAACAACTTCACTTCTTTTACCTGAAGCTAAGAGTGAGCTCGAAAAAAGAGAGGTACCTGCTAAAGTAAGGGCACTGGTTTTAATAAAACTACGTCTGGTTGTTTTCATGTTTTCGCTGATTTGAGTGATTAATTAATTTGTTTTTATTAATAAAAAGCAATTTCTTTACGCAAGCGCTTTTTTACAGAATTCAACACACCTCCTGACCTCTTTGATTGCATCGGAGTCTTCAGGAACCGGATATTCCAGTTCAATATCACACAACACATCCCATTTTTTCTTCTTAATCAATTGAAGGATCTCAGCGATTTGAGCATCCCCCTCCCCGAAAGGAACTGTATCTCCTCCGAATGTCCGGTCTTTTACATGAATACTCAGTAAGCGGCCCTGATCTCCCAGTTCATTTACCAGTGATAATGCAGACTGGCCTGTTCCGGCTGCATAATGTCCGATATCCAGGTTAGCCATAATGTGTTTACCATGAGAGAAATATGGACCTTCAGAATAGGTGGTTGGCTTCAATTGCGTGTGGTTATGAAAGCCAATGGCAATTTTATGTTTATCAGCCAGTGCACCTAAATTCCTTGCTTTTGTCTCATCCAACTCAGTTGTGATACCTTTCGCCCCCATTGTTCTGGCAACATTAAACATATACTCATGTTCCTCAGAAGATACTTCATCTCCCCCGATATTGTCAAATTTGACAATATTAATATAAACCCCGGCGTTATTGTACATTTCACGGATTTCTTTAAACTTATCCAGTGATGAAATGGTTTTACGCCAGGTAATAATTTCTTCCCGTTTTTTATTTATTGCTTCCCGCATCTCGGGGGTCATTTGAAAGCGACCGCGACGCGGGGGACCTTCAGGAACGCTGTCCCGGTCACCACCCGGACTTTCCGGCATAAACTCAGCCAAAATTTCTCTTATATTAACAGTTGGCGCCCCGGCCGATTCCTCGATCGGTCCTGACATTAACTCACATGAGCTTAATCCACATTGAACCAGATAATCCAGTGTATCTTCAGCGTTTGTACCTGGAAGGCTTCTGAAACTATAAGTAATAGCTCCGATTTTAACACCCCCGAATGTAGAATCAGGCTTTACCATTCCTAATCCATAAGCATTACCCCTGACAAATCGTGGCATAAAAGAAAATGCAGCGGCAGCAGCAGTGATACCAATAAACCTACGCCGGTTTATTTGTCCGTTCCATTTGTTTTGTTCATTCATAATTCTTTCAATTAAGTTTTAATTAGTTACTGTAAGAAAATTTTTAATAAACTGATTTGTAATGATATATTTAAAATAATCTGTTTGAATCTAATCGTAACTTTTTTAGGTTGTTTTTGTATTATTTTATATGCATTCTATGGGTATTGTAATTGGAGAAATATCAATATTGTGCTTGATAAAATCTTCTCTGATTTCAAAAGTCGAATAACCTGCTGTTGAATTCCATGATACAACTCCAACCTCATGATCCCAGATTTTTACTTTTACAAATATCATTTCAACTAATTATTTCTTTTTGAAGCTCTTTCTCTTTGTTTTCCTTCAAATTTTACCAGTTCTATTGGACTTGGCTTTGGTTCAGGTATGAAGTTATTTAAAGATTCCAGCTTCCAGTTTATTCTCCGGTTGTAAAGTTTTTGTCGTTCAGTGGGAAATACTTCTGCTGCTTTTAGCATTTTACAAAGTTAAAAAAACAAAAGATATTCACGTAGATGCTTCCTTGCTTTTTATTCACAAAATGAATTATTGAACAGACCCGAATTCCATCACTGGAAGCATCAATTCCTGGGCCTGTTCAGTAAACTGTATCAAAAGTATTAAGGATGACTATCGGGATACCTGCGCAATGCAATCAATTGCAAAAGTGATAATTCTATAATAGCGGAACACTTTTGCAAATCATTGCGCCACCGTTTACCCTATGGAATTTGCGCAGCGTAGCGAAGCAAATATTCATGTGTAAATAGGCCGCATATAGAAACCTTTCTCCTATTCTTTAATTATCTTTTTGGTTATCATTAATCCATCGAAATACAATTGCAGGTTATAAATACCTGTTTTATATGCATTCAAATCAAGCTTCTTCTTATATATACCTTGAAATAGTTTTAATTCCTCTGTAAATATTGTTTGTCCAAGATTGTTAATTATTTTTATTTGCAGTTCCTTCACTTCGTTCCGGACAATCATTTCTATATTGAACTCGCCAGTGCTGGGATTGGGATATATCTTGAAGTTATTTATGAATTCATCCGCCAGCCGGCGGACAATTCCAGTACAGGTACTAACATTTACATCCTGTGATGTGCTGTTGGTGCAACTATTTCCATCAGTATAAGAATAAATGATAGTATGTGTTCCGGTTCCTGCAACGGATGGGGCAAACTGATTGCCGCTGATGCCCGTACCGCTGAATGTGCCGCCTACTGGCGTACCTGTAAGGATTACTGCTACATCACTGAGGCAATAGCTTGTGTTTAACCCGGTAAAGCTGACCGTTGGCAATGGATTAACGGTCAGGTTAGTGGTGAATGTACTGTCGCAACCGTTGGATGCTGTTAATACATCGGTGTAAACTCCTGTAGAATTGTAAACGCTTGTTCCCACCACTATGCTATCTTCTGCACAGATGGTTAGAGTTTGGCTTCCGGTTATGACAGGATGTTCAGTAATTGTTACATAAACAGTGTCAACAGCGTCCAATGAATCTGTTACAACAACATAATAAATACCTTCATACAGATTATACGCAGTGTCCGTAATTTGTGCTGATGAATAAGACCATTGCAGGGTGTATGGGGGACTGCCGCCAGTTACAGTTACTGCTGCTTCTCCATCCTGCCCGCCATTACAAGAAACATTTTTTATGTAAGATATAGAGGCAGATAAAGCTCCTGATAATATATTAACGGTCAGCGGCTCTGAAACAAAGCTGCTGATGCCGGGCGAAAAGCTCATAGGATAAGGGTATAGCAGCGCTGTACCATAAGACCGGCAGGTATAAACTCCGCTGTCTGCAATGGTTACCTTGGGGATTGTTAAAAGTGTATCTGTAGCACCCGCAATGGTATCTGTTCCCCTGAACCACTGGTAGTATACCAACCGTCATTCTAAATCAACCTGAGAAATTCATTTACCTTCATTAAGTCAATTATTACATAAAAATACGTGTTGGTTTACATAACACAAAAGTAACAATAATGTTACTATTATTCAAATATTATAACAAAAATGTTACTTTTTAACATAAAATTGCTGAAGGACAATCCCAAGCTATATAAATCCCGATACGCTTCGCAATGGGACAATCATAAGGCATTAATTATAGGGCACTTTATTAAATTTTGTGGATAGTGCTGATACTTAAACTTCAGGCTTCAGCATATCTTCCAGTTTCAGAGCAACCCGTTGCAGCATCCTGTTATAATTTTCAGAATCCCACGTGTATTTTGGCTTAAGTTCATAACAGTGGCAGGGCGCGTGTTCCTCCCACCATTCCCAGTATTCGCGAGTAGCATCTTTAACGAACGCTGATCTTTCATCTTTGTCTTTATACAAGACCTCAGCAGCAAGGCCTATCGACATAAAACCACCTGTGAGCATGCCGCATAAATCATAATGTTGTATCCCTCCTCCAAAGCTGGCTGCAAAACAGACTAATTCGTCAGGTTTACCAAAGAACCTCAGCGAGACTAAAAGAACTTTTTCCGTGCAACTCCCGCCTTCAATTTCAATAATACTCTTTGCCATCCGGGAATTCTCAATCAGCTTTTTCTCCTCTTTGGTGAATTCATCACAAAGTTTTCTTTTATCTGTTTTTGGAATTGGTAAAAGATTTGGAGCTTTTTTAAAGGACATCATTGTACCACCAAGTGCCAATACAGAAGCGGCACTAATAAAATTCCTTCTTGAGAAAGATGAATGGTTTTTCATTTCTGATATTTTTTTAAATGATTTGTGAAATATTGATAAGTGTTTCCATTGGCAGCTTTGTGAATTTTTCCCACTGACTGTAGGCCGAATATAAAGGCTATGGTAACCGGATCGGCCCGGAAATCAGAATGCCCTTCGTAGAATCCATACCGGTTGATATAGTACAACACCATCTCACCAGTATGTAAATGAGTGATCTTCTCCTTCATCTCCTCAAATTGTTCCGGGGAAAGGTGGGGATACTGTTCTTTCAGAAATTCCTTCTCCTGCACATTTAATTCTCTCCAGACTTCTATATGGCCACTCCCCAGTATTTCATCAGCGAGAAGCTGATTTCCTTTTCCCAGAAAATTTCTCTTGTAATCAAAGGTGTCACCATTTTCTACCGTGGCATCAAACCAGGTATAGAGACTATCCTGTAACCTTACAAGGACCCCCTCCATCCCACTGGTATCCAGAGCCGGGGAAGGCAAATCGGTTTTTTCGGAATAGAATTCCGGAAAAAACTGCAATTCCCCCAAAACGATAGTTTGATATTTTTTGGAATATTTGTCGTGAACACAACCCTGCAAAATGAATAACACTACAATATTGTTCAGGTAAATGATATTCAAAAAAATCATGAGTCTGTCATCTTAAAAATCAGTGATCACCCAAGTGGCATCACTGAAGGTTTTTCAGAAGAAGCGAAAGCTCGTCATTATGTTCATAAGGGTGGCGTTCTGGGATTTTCTCAAATGATTTCGGGTAAAATTTCCGCACAGTCCAAAATCCACCTACTGTTAGTTCAGCTTCCGGTTCAGGAAGTCCTGAAGATTTACATTTATCTATATTTTAGGATTGTTTTCGAATCTCGATACGTATAAACGCCTGAGGGTTTCCCCAAATGGATGACTTTGATAAATGGTGTTTATTATTTTTATTCCTAATAAGTGTTATTATTAACATGAAAATGTAATAAAAAAATTTGCTTATATTCCTGCTTTATGTTATCTTTGACATAAATGTAGAATAAATGTTGTATATTGAATTTAGAAATAAGCTATCGGAATTTGGTATTTTTTCAACTACCGATATAAAAAAATACTTACCTGACTTTGACCGGCGGAGGCTTTCAGAATGGCAGGATAAAGGATATATTATCAAAATCCGCAATTCATGGTATTGTTTTCCTGAATATACAAGAAATGAAAACTCTCATTTGCTTACAGCTAATCTTATTCACACCCCTTCATATATAAGCCTTGAGACTGCCCTGTCATGGTATCAAATCGTGCCTGAAGGGGCATTCTCCATTACCTCTGTCACCACAAACAAACCAAGACATTATAAAACTCCATTGGGTGATTATTTTTATCATACTATCAAACCATCTCTTTATTTTGGTTATACATTATTAGCATTTGATGTTAGCTCTGGTGGTGGATCATTTGGTGCCAGAATAAATACCAGACAGATTCATATTGCTATTATCGAAAAAACAATACTTGATTTTTTATATTTAAATAGCCATTATAATACTGAAGACGATATACGTGAGCTGAGATTTAACCCGATTATTCTTCGCGATGATCTTGATAAAGATAAATTTTATCAGTATCTCGATATATTTAAGAGCAATGCTCTTGAAAAACGTGTAAAACTAATGTTTTATGTTTATTTATAGTCAAAAGGAAAAGATAAATATGATCGATTTCAACGTGATACAGAACTCTTACAACGAGGATTTAAGACAACCGAAATTTAAACAGGCTATGCTTAAAGAGTATTTTCAGTATAAAATACTTGATATTATCAATAATAGCCAGTGGTCTGATAATCTTGTTTTTCTTGGTGGCTCGAACCTTCGGATCATACATAATTTCAGGCGATTTTCCGACGATCTTGACTTCGACCTTAAAGGAGATTATGACAAAACTGACCATGAGGATATGTGTCAGTACGTGTGCAATCAGCTTGCAAAGGAAGGTATTGAAGTTGAAATAGACCGTGAAAAGAAGATTGATAAGAATCATCACACAGCGTATACCAGGTACATAAATTTTCCACAAATGCTGAAAACACAGGGTATACATAATGACCCTCGAAAAAAATTCTTCGTTAAGCTCGATGCTCAGGCACACAACTACGGCGATTTTTCATATACTCCTGAAGATAGAATAATAAACCGCTTTGAAGTGTTCACATCAGTAAAAACAATACCTATTGATGTAATACTATCAATGAAATATTGTTCAATACTCGTGCGTGCGAAATGAAGGGATTTTTACGATATAACCGAACTTGTTAATTTGACTAAACCAAATGTTGATTATTTATTAAATCGTTTTAAATACGGCAAGCTAAAAGAAGAATATTATGGACCTATTCACCTAAAAGAAAGAATTATTGAAAAAATTAAGAAAATGAAAACCAAAGATTGGGAAGAAAAAACCAGGGAAATAGAACGTTACATATTCAATACGGCGGAATCTTCGAAAATATTACACTTTAAAAATTGGATAACGGATCCTTCTTTTCTGCGAACATTTGATCTTGAAGTTACCGGAGATAACACTGTTTATGATCATGTATTATCACCTACAAAGAGATTAAGATTGAATCACTACAATAGAAAAGTTGAGATTTCTTATTCTCCTGATTCGGATTCTTTCATTCCCACACCACAGCGTGCAGATGTTAGATTATTTTTTAAGAATGTGTATGGTGATCAAATCGGTAAACCATGAACAAACTAAACTTTATTATTTTCCTGATCCTGGGATTGCTGATCAGTTTGGCTGCCTGTACGGCCGGTCCGAACACAACAATGGACGTAGCTTCACCTGACGGCCATATCGCTGGATTTTTTCTGGGACTCTGGCATGGAATCATTGCTCCTTTTACATTTGTCATTTCGCTGTTTACTGACCAGGTAAGCCTGTACGAGGTACATAACAATGGCGGATGGTATGATTTTGGCTTTGTCCTGGGTGCCGGTATCCTTTTTGGAGGAAGTAGTCGAGCCGCCAGGAAGAAAAATTGATATACTTCCAACCGCGATCTTTGCGTAATCTTTGCGGCCTCTACGAGAACTTCTTTTATGTACTTTTGAGACAGCCCCTACGTATAGAAATGTGTTTCTTATTGACAATTAGAATCTTGAAGTGTTGTATCCCAACAATGCCAATTCTTGTCTCCGAATTTCTTAAAATCTCTTACACGACCATATTTGTCGAATGCATTCCATTCAATTTCCGTTAAATTATCTGTAAAAACATGATAAAAAAAAAGCTCCACATCTGGTGAAGCTTTTTGTTCAAATTTTAAAAATCAGACTAATTTCACATCAACAGCATTCAATCCTTTTTTTCCCTCTGTTAGTTCAAAAGTAACTTCATCATCTTTCCTGATCTTGTCGATCAATCCGGATGCATGAACAAAATACTCTTCTTTGGATTCATTGTCAATAATGAACCCAAATCCTTTGGGCTCATTAAAAAATTTTACTTTTCCTTCTTTCATTTCAATTGTTTATTTTAAAATTTTGGCGCAAGGTCAGATTAATTTTGATTCCTGATTGATAGTGCCCTTTCCTGTAAAAATCGCGAAATTAGGAATATTTTTCAAAAAAAAGAAATATTAACTCAGATATTTATAATCAGTGGCAGACCTGGAGTCAGCCCCTGACTTGATGATATCTTTCAAAACCTAAGCCTTGACACTAGGGCATCTTATATACAAGGGAATTAATGTTCATCCCTGCCCCGACAGATGCAAATGCAAGAAAATCTCCTTTTACTAACCTGTGGTGGTTCAGTTTCTTTTTAAACATCATATCCAGTAAGGTGGGTAAAGTTGCGACGGAACTGTTTCCCAATTGTGAAATGATCATGGGCATAATGTGCTGGGGCACGATCTTTTCTCCGAAAAGCCGGAATATCCGTTGTAAAATTGCCTCATCCATTTTTTCATTTGCCTGGTGAATAAGAACCTTACTTACATCGTTCAGAATCAGTTTTGCCTTCTCGGTAGCATCTTTCACAACCAGAGGAACCGTCTTTAATGAATACTCGTACAGTTTATGCCCGTTCATCTTAAGTAAAAGTTCCTTTCCTTTATAATCAGGATTATTAGATTTATCCATCCAGAGCATATGGGAATATTCTAGTGTATCCGATCTTGTTGAATGAGAGATGATCCCAACCGGTTTCCTGCTTTTCACGACTTCGAGTATGGTTGCTCCTGCCCCATCCGAGTATATCATACTATCACGGTCATGCGGATCAGAAATCCTTGAGAGGGTCTCTGCGCCAATAACAAGTGCCCTTTTAGCATCACCTGATCTGATGTAATAATCAGCCTGTATGATTCCCTGCAACCAGCCCGGGCATCCGAAAATGATATCATAAGCAATCGTTTTCGGGTTCTCTACGCCTAATTTTTGTTTTACTCTTGCGGCAAGGCTCGGTACAAAATCCGGCCATTTCGTTTTTGCACTAACATCACCGAAATTGTGTCCTACAATAATATAATCCAGGCTTTCTTTGTCAATACCTGAGGAATCTATAGCATCCTGAGCAGCAAAATAAGCAATATCAGAGGTGACCATGTCATCCGGTACATATCTTCTCTCTTTAATGCCGGTGATGTATTCAAATTTAGATATGATCTCCTTGTTTTTAGTATCGATTTTCTTGCCGTCAGGGGAATAAAAACGGTTTTCAAGAAATTTTTCATTGGGGACCTTTACCGGGGGTATATAGCTTCCCGTCCCAACAATAGCCGTATATATTTTCTTACCCATTTTTTTCACCATTAATTGTTGTTCGTCTTCATTAAGCATACAAAGATATTAGGAAATTTCTAATTCAATAATATTTTGAGATATTCTGTTCCTGTTCCCCGTTTTCGGGGATGCTCAGACAAAGACATTCTCACATAGTGATCCCCATGGGGCTTTGGAAGAAAATTAACGTAAATCGGAGATTTACAAATTTTCGGCATTCTCAGTTCTCGATTTTTTCCCGACTGGAGACTAATATTGCCAGCCGGATATAAACCCGGCTCCACACTTTAAGCACCAAGCCCTGGGCGTTTCGGTAACACAGAAAAATGCTTACCATCTTTTCAAAAATGGACTTAATATCATAACCCTTCCCAAGACCATCGACAATGATGTTTCGATGACCGATATAACTTTTGGATTCGACACCGCTCCGGGCATTGCTGTTAATGCAAAGTGCCCGCTCAATAGGTATTTGTATGGGGGATTAGCGGGTAAATGAATAGTTTTTCCCTTTAGCGAATCGTTGCCAGTCTTCAAGCTGTTCATTCCTGAGGACCCTTGGAAATTTATGAGAGCCACCGATCTTACCTATTTTTTCCTGCCAATCATAAAATATCTTGTTTGGCAGTATCTCAACAAATACTTCCTTAAGAGCAGCCTTCCTTTCCGTTGCATAATCATCATTCAGTTCCATAAGTACTTTGTCCAACCTATCCCTTAAGTCATGTGGGTCAATTTTTTTATCGGACCCGATATACCACTTATGAGCAAAAAAATTATCGTAAGGAATACCTGCTACCGTAAATTCCTTAATGTCGATTCCAAATTCTCCTGATACAATGCTTATCGCGCTGGTCATATTATCAACCGAGAGATGTTCTCCGCACAAACTTAAGAAGTGTTTTGTTCTCCCGGTAATGATAATTTCATAATCTTTAACCGAAAAGAATCGGATTGTGTCACCTATCAGATATCGCCATGCTCCGGCACATGTGCTGATTAGAATAGCATACTCCTCTCCTTCCTTTACCGCTTCCACGGTTAATACCAGCGCACCATCCCTGATTTCCCCGTCGGATGTAAAATTTTCCTCATTAAAAGGTACAAACTCATAAAAAATACCATTCCGTAGCACCAGTTGCATGGCATTATGTTTATACTTTTTCTGATATGCAAGAAATCCCTCAGATGCAAGGTATGTTTCCATATATAATACTTCCTTCCCCAACAGTTTTGAAAATCCACTTTTATACGGTTCGAATGTAACACCCCCATGGGCATAAATCATGAAATTCGGCCATAACTCATGAATATGCTTCAAATGGTAATGATTAATGATTTTTTCCAGAAGGATATGAACCCAGGCAGGTACGCCGGCGATAATTCCTACATCCCAGTCTTTTGCCTCTTCTGTAATCTGATCAAGCTTGATATTCCAATCTCTTTCCAGGGAAATAACCTTTCCCGGTTTATAAAAATTATATACCCAGCCCGGCATGTTTTTGGTAAGTATTCCGCTCACATCTCCCTCGAAAACATTCCCAATCTGACTAAGATATGTACTCCCTCCCAGCAGAAGAATATTCTTCTCATAAAAACTGCTTGGAACTTTCAGTTGACTCAGTGTACAAAAATGCCGTATACCTGCTCGCCGCATGGATTGTAACATATCAGAAGATACTGGAATTTGTTTGCTGGGTGCACCGGAAGTGCCGGAACTCAGGGCAAAGTATTTTACTTTCTTCGGCCAGGTAATGTTTTCTTCTCCACGGAAGCACTTGTGCCACCAATCCTTATAGATTGAGTCATAATCATAAAATGGAACGGTTCCCTGAAAATCCTTAACCAAATCCTTTGATTTCAGAAGATGGTTAAACTCAAATGTCCTGCCAAACTCTGTCCTGACAGCCTTTCTGATTAGTTTTTTAAGTGTATTCGACTGGGAACGATAAACGTTTTTGATATTTACAGTGAGAAACTTGCCGTTTATATTCACAGCACCTTTAAAAATGGTTCCTATAAATGCCATGTTTTTATTGTTAAACTATGAAAAAAACGTCAACCTTTTAAAATGAGAATTTTGAAATTCCGCAGAGATATTCATATTTACATTGTATAAAAATAAGATTTTTTTCCAACTAATAAATGTAGTAAGTTTATTTATGTATCTTAAACGGGTATTTTTTTTTAGAAGAATGCAAAAGTTATCTCTAATTATTTTATGGTTATTATTTACTCTCAACCTGGTTGCTCAAAAGGATTACAAGCAAACCATCAGGGGCACGGTTGTAGATAAATATACCCTAATGCCATTAATTGGAGCTACGGTAATTTTACTGGGATCAGAACCTCTGACCGGCACAGCTACAGACGAACAAGGCAACTTTCGGCTAGAACATATTTATGGAAGGTTATGACCCGGTGAGACAAAAAATAAAATATGATTACCAGTTTGGGTTTTTCCCCATGATCTTCTATAGAATACAATTCTGATATATAATCAGCTTATTTGCTCGTTACAGATAAATGAAGAGGAAGTACATGATAAGTTATGGAATGATGGAATGATGGAACGTTTGAGCGAACTTGAGAGCGAAAACCTCATGAGCGGGATGTGGGAAGGATTGTGGGAGCGAATAATGATGGAATGATGGAATAATGGAATAGTGGAATAATGGAATGATGGAATAATACCATTGGTATCTTGATTTGAATGGCAAGTTAATTCCATCAAAACTGATTAGTTACAAAATTTTTTATCTTATTATGGTTAATATTTTTAACTTTAGTGATAATTTTACATGATGTCAGGTGTTTCCACCTGACATTGAATACTGGAGTAATTAAAATTTTGCCATATCATTAGCTGTTGGATGGAAACATCCGACAGCATCGTACTTTAGTGATAATTTAGGTTACGGGGTTCGAGGTACGGGTTATAGGTGCCGTGTATTAAAATATAACTTCAAGTAACAATGATTAATAAATTAATTACAAATATCTTATAATTTTGATTTTAACCATTTTCCTTACATCAGATTATTAAAATGAGATCAGTTATTGTATATTTGGTATTTTTGGTTATTCCTGCTATTCAATTAACCGCTCAGGTAAAACCGGATAAGCATCAGGATGGCAGTTCATTGGAAAACCGGATGCCTGTGGTTGCGGGCTCGTTTTACTCCAACAATCCGGCACAACTAAGATCCGAACTGGCTTATTATTTTGCCACAGCCAAACCGGCCAAAGAAAAAACAGCAACAACCATTGCTGTTCTTTCACCGCATGCCGGTTATGTTTTTTCCGGAGCGGTTGCAGCATCAAGCTATAACCAGCTTACGGAAAACATTTATTATGAGAAGATTTTTCTTTTAGGTACTAGCCACCGAACTTACTTTAAAGGTGCATCCATTTATAACAGGGGACATTATGTCACTCCCCTGGGCACTGTAAAAGTGGATATTCCCCTTGCCACGAAATTGATTGAAGATTTTAGTTGTTTTACGTTCCGGCCGGATGCACACGATGCAGAACACAGTCTGGAAGTTCAGCTACCTTTTTTACAATATAAACTAAAACAAGATATTGAGATCATACCCATAATAATTGGCACACAGTCTCCGCAAATGTGCCGGAAGATCGCCGAAGCCCTCCAACCCTGGTTTAAACCAGGTAATTTATTCATAATCAGCACTGATTTTTCACATTATCCCAAGTACTCCGATGCGGTTAGAATCGACCGGATTACGGCAGAGTCCGTACTTTCAAACTCACCGGAGAAATTTCTTGAAACCATTCGCAAAAACGAAAACCAGGGCATAAAAAACCTAAGTACCTGCATGTGTGGATGGACATCGGTGCTGACCCTTCTGTATCTGACTGAAAACAACCCTGATTATACTTATTATCCAATTGATTACAAGAATTCAGGAGATACAAAATATGGAGACAAATCCCGTGTAGTAGGCTATCACTCTATTATTGTAACCATGAAAGATCCAGACAAAAAAACTACAGAACTTAACTTTTCAAATGAGGAAAAACAAACTCTTCTGAAAATTGCCAGAAATACCATCATAAAATACGTTTCAAAACAAAAAGTACCCGAACCTGGTACAGAGGACTTAACCCTGAACCTGAAAAAACCGAACGGGGTTTTTGTAACCATATACAAAAAAGGTAAGCTCAGAGGTTGTGTCGGACAATTCAGGAGTACACAGCCTTTATACAAGCTTATCCAGAATATGGCTATATCTTCATCTACAAGGGATCACAGGTTTTCCCCTGTTACCGAAGAAGAGTTGGATCAACTGGATATTGAGATATCTGTACTGAGCCCAATGAAAAAAATTGAATCCATTGATGAAATAGATCTCGGAAAGCATGGAATTTACATCGTAAAAGGTTCCTATTCAGGAACTTTTCTACCTAAAGTTGCAATTGATAACGGATGGAACAAGGAAGAATTCTTGGGGCACTGTGCAAGAGATAAGGCAAGGATTGGCTGGGATGGCTGGAAAGATGCTGATATCTATATCTACGAAGCTTATGTGTTTGGAGAAAAGAAATAATGAATATAGAATATAAAACCCTCCCTATATAACCACTTTCAAGGATATATTTTACAACAGACTGAAATCTTTTTATGTTGTATAATTTTGGTTAATTTCATGTCTTATTTGTTTTAATTGTTTTTTATCGATTATGAATAATCCCTATTCCTTTGTAACGATAGGATTGCTATCCATCATTGCCTATATCCTTTCTTTTACGGCTTCAAAGCTATCTGTCATTAAGACTACAACCCACCGGAAATTCTGGAATACCCTGTTACTCATCACCTTTTTTACAACGGCCATCCTTGGTCTGATTATGGTATTCCAGGTAAACCTGAAACTGCATATCCCTTTTATCGATGAAATGCTGGTATGGCATGTTGATTTTGGTGTGGCAATGGTTATGATCGCGATATTCCACTTTTCGTGGCATATTAAATATTACATGGATGTTTTGAAAAAAAGGAAGAATCAGAAAAGCAGGCAGGAAGTCCCAATGTTTCAGGAATCAACAGGGAAGTTAAACTTACCTCAACCGGCGTTAAATATCCGGTTTATACTACCGGTTATTGCTTTGGGTTTTTCTGCCCTGGTTACCCAGGTGATCTTATTACGGGAATTTCTCTCGATTTTTAACGGTAATGAATTGGTGATCGGGATTATTTTAACCAATTGGATGATCCTTACCGGTTTAGGGTCTTTTCTTGGTAAGACCTCACCAAAAATTACTCATCAGAAACGATTTACTTTTTATTCCCTTTTGCTTCTCGGTATTTTGCCTCTTTTTACCGTATTCTTTCTTAACTTCCTGAAAAACATCGTATTTGATGCAGGAAGCCTGGTTAGTGTAATACAAATTTTTTACAGCTCATTTATTTTGTTGATCCCTTTCTGCCTCCTTTCCGGCTTTTTATTTACATACTTCTCTTTTGTATTTTCTGAAAAGCGAAAAGCCAATCTGATAAGCCATATTTACTCACTGGAAGCATTGGGCAGTATCATTGGAGGTTTGATTTTTAGTTTTTTTCTGGTCTTCTTCCTGAAAACAATGAAGATACTGACCATTTTATTAACCATCAATCTGTTCATCGCGGTTATTTCTTCATGGCCGTTTAAAAAAAGATTGTATAAAGTTTGGATTTTATTTATTTCAGTTTTTATACTGTCTTTCTTATATCTATATGATTTTGATGCTTTTACAAAGAAATCATTATATAAAGATCAGGATCTTATATATCTGAAAGATACACCCTATGGCAATCTGGCAATAACCAAAACAGGCGACCAACTCAATTTTTATGAGAACAATATACTTATGTTCAGCACATTAAATACAGTATCCAATGAAGAATCCGTTCACTATGCCCTTGTACAGCATTCCCATCCCAAAAACATATTGCTTATCTCCGGTGGCATATCCGGGATCACAAATGAAATATTAAAGTATGATGTCGATCAAATTGATTATGTGGAACTGAATCCCTGGATTTCAAAAATTGGTAAAAATTATACTAAAGCACTGGATAATCAAAAGATACGGATATTTAACAAGGATGCACGTATCTTTATCAGGAATACCACGAACCTTTACGATGTTGCCATCATCGCGTTACCGGAACCGGGCACTACACAGTTAAACCGTTTCTATACACTCGAATTCTTTAGAGAACTGAAAAAAACATTAACCAGGGATGCTGTTGTATCCCTGAGTCTGCCTTCAACGGAAAATTACATCAGCAAGGAAGCAGGACTTGTTAATTCCATTATCTATAATACTTTAAAAGAAGTATTTACCAATGTGATTATTATTCCGGGAGAACGGAATTTTTACCTTGTTTCAGATAACGAACTTAGTACCGAAATAGCAAGATTAATTGAAGAAAAAGGTATAAACAACATATACGTAAATCAGTATTATTTGGATGATCAGCTTCTCGATGAAAGAAGCAACTATATTCTCTCCAATCTTGATGGTAAAACAAAAATCAACAAGGATTTTGAACCGGTTGCTTATTTCAGGCAAATTGATTACTGGTTAAGTTATTTTAGTTTCAATTACTGGACATTTGCCATTTTGGTTTTCCTGGTTGCAGTAACGGTGATCAGCAGGTTAAATCCGGTTAGTCTGGGTATGTTTGCCGGAGGGTTTGCTGCCTCTTCCATTGAGATCATTCTGATCATTTCCTTTCAGATACTGTATGGCTATGTATATCACATGACGGGCATTATCCTTACCGTTTTTATGGCAGGACTGGCTCTTGGTGCATTTACCAGTACCAAAGTATTTCCGGATACAAAAATTAAACACTATATGCTTTTGCAAACCGGTATTGGGATTTTCGCTGTAGTTCTTCCATTTATTATTATTGGATTCAGGTTAGCTGATTTGGGGTCTGTCCCGATACACCTGGGCTTTTTCCTTCTAACCATTATTATTTCAGGCATGGTAGGAATGTTATTTTCGTTGGCATCAAAATTGCAGCCCGGGAATATATCAGGGATAGCTGCTGAAATCTATGGTACCGATCTGATTGGATCAGCATTAGGAGCTTTACTTGTTTCTGCCATATTGATTCCAATCATAGGTTTGATAAAGGTAGCTTTAATAATAGGTGGTTTGAACCTTGCATGCGCCCTGGTGACATTGTTGCGTAGAAAGCAATATGTTGGATAGATTCGGGTTACGGGTTACAGGTGATTGACATTGCTAAATCTTTAAATTGTTAAATTGTTAAATTGTTAAATTGCTAAATTGTTAAATTGCTAAATTGTTAAATTGTTAAATTGTTGGAAGTAGTACTTAGTGCAAGGAATGTAGAGCCGAATTGTATTCGGCTGGCAATAGACCTGCCAAAGCTTGAAAGACCTGGCAGAGTCGGGAAAGAAAGCAGGGTGCTGGGTGTTTGGAAATATGAAATACTTTGGTTGCTGGGTGCTGGATTCTGGTTACTGGGTGCTTGGTACTGGATAATAGAAACTTGTTACTGGTTGCAGATTGCGGGTTATGGGTTACGGGTGATGTGTGCTGGCATGGGGCCATGTAGCAGAACAAAGGATGAATGATGAACCAAAGGGCGAACGGTTGGCTCGAACGAAGTAAGAGCCAATCTTCGTGAGCTGGTTCCATGACCTGGATTTTGGGAGCGAATAACGAGAGTGGGGGCGACAACCGGATAATACTAATAATCGAGAAGATGAAACGAAGCAAAAAAGCGATCAGCAAACGTGAGTTCCTGAAATGTGGGCTGCTAGGTCTTGGCGGACTGTTCTGCATGCCGGGTAAGAACTTAATGGGAATAGAAAGGTTCCCAAAAGTCTCTGGTAAAACAGGATCTGATCTTTGGAAATGGAGCAAGGAAGGTTTATTTTATTCTGAAACACCTCGTGGTGTCAAATGTCTGATTTGCCCGAATGAATGTACCTTAAAACTGGATGAGGTAAGTGATTGCAGGAACAGGGTCAATAAAAACGGAAAATTATATACTATTGCATATGGAAATCCATGTGCCGTTCATGTCGATCCCATTGAGAAAAAACCACTTTATCACTTCCTTCCAACTACCAGGGCATTTTCGATTGCAACAGCAGGTTGTAACCTTGCATGTCTGAATTGTCAGAACTGGAGCATTTCGCAGGTCAGTCCGTACGATACAAGAAATTATGATCTGATGCCATTAAAAGTGGTGGAAGAATGTTTGGGAAATCATTGTCGATCCATAGCTTACACTTATTCTGAACCCATCACTTTTTTTGAATACACTATAGATACTGCAATCATAGCACGTTCAAAAGGAATAAAAAATGTCCTGGTTTCGGCCGGCTACATTAATGAAGAGCCATTGCGGTATTTATGTAAATACATTGACGCAGCCAATATTGATCTGAAATCGTTTAGGGAAAGCATCTATTTGAAATTAAATGCAGGTAAACTCGATCCAATCCTCAACACCCTGAAAATTATGAAGGAAGAGGGTGTCTGGCTGGAAATCACAAACCTAATTGTTCCCAGTTGGACCGATGATCTTGATATGATAAAAGAAATGTGTGACTGGTTATATGATAATGAATTGTATGATTACCCTCTTCATTTCAGCCGTTTTCATCCTATGTACAAATTAACTCACCTCCCGTCCACTCCACCGTCTACCCTTGAAAAAGCCAGGGAGATTGCCCTTAATGCCGGAATTAAGTTTGTTTATATTGGTAACGTGCCCGGCACATCAGCCTCAAACACATATTGTCCTCAGTGTAATAAAAAAATCATTGAAAGAAGAGGTTACCGTATCCTCTCGAACCACATAAGTAATAATAAGTGTACGTTTTGTGGTGAGACTATTCCGGGAGTATGGGATAATGGAACCATTCTATGAGCGTAGCGAGTAGAATGTCTCACGAGCAGGTAATAGCGATGGACAGTGAGAGCGAGTAATATTGGAATGATGGAATGGTGGAATGGTGGAAGAATGGATTATTGGGTGAGACCTGCCAGCCCGCCGTAGTATGCGAAGGTGGGGCAGAGTCTGTGAAGGAATGAAGGTTAAGGTCAAGCTGGAAGATACTTATTTTCTATTACGATGCTGTCGGATGTTTCCATCTGACAGTTAATGATATGGCAAGGTTTTTATTACTCCAGTATTCAATGTCAGGTGGAAACACCTGACATCATGTAATATCTTCACTTATTAATTACATTGAGAAACATGAAACTATTTGGCGAGAAGGGTAAATACTTGATCACTAATCTTGTAAAGGGATTTGTTTGGCTGATTATTATTCTGGCGACAGTATTCTTTATAAGGAAAGCAATTGATATTGAATACATTGAGTGGCTGGTACCGGTATATGGAAATCCTTTTATCGTTTATCTGAGTTTCATAGTTTCAGAAGTGGTTTTTGGAATTCTTCCTCCTGAAATCTTTATGCTCTGGGCAATGGAAACTTCCGGTCTTTCCGGGTATATCTTGATCATAGCCGGTTTTTCGGTAATTTCTTATTTAGCAGGCATTTTTGGATATTGGATCGGATCCATGCTGAACAGGACTAACTTATATAAATTCCTTTATAAGCGAGTATTGCATAAATATGAAAATGCACTGCACAAATTCGGTCTTTACCTGATCATTGTCGCTGCCCTCACCCCCATCCCATTTTCAGCCATTTGCATGTTGGTCGGTGCTGTCAAATACTCCTTTAAAAAATTCTTGTTGTATGCCGGTTTCAGGTTTATCCGGTACGCTGTTTACTCTTATATCATCTGGCAGGCGAGTCCGGTACTTTAAATTAAAATATCTTCTTTCCAGCCTAACTTTATCAGGTCAATTTTTTTAGGGTCTGCGGTACCCAGATGATGGCGTGTATCGGCAAGAAAGATATGCTTAACCGGTGGTTTTATCGGCCTTTCCTCGCCAAAATATTCGTTCCTCTTAGCTTGTAATATTCGAACTCCAACCGAATCAACAGCCACAGGATCAAAACCCACTAACAAACCCTTATATGCCCAGGTAAATTTTTTATTATAGTGATGAGGGCCAATTCCATGGAACAAAGGGGTCAACATAACCAGAATATTTAGCCGGGTTTTGCCTTTGACCTCCGGTAGATTCCATAAAGTAGCCAGATCGGCACAGGTATCC
>JAUWBB010000195.1 GCA_030605195.1 Bacteroidota bacterium | reverse complement strand
GCCCTGGTTGCCTCAACGGTTGGCACTTGTCTGTTTTTCAACATTACTGCTTCAGACCAATACATTGCCATCGTTGTACCCGGCAGAATGTATGCAGAAACATATAAAGACCACGGTTTAAAACCCGAGGTTTTGAGCAGGGCACTCGAAGATTCCGGAACGGTTACATCAGTATTAATCCCATGGAATACTTGCGGAGCAACCCAATCCGGTGTGCTTGGGGTTCCAACACTCACATATCTCCCATTTGCGTTCTTCAATATTATCAGTCCGCTTATGAGCATTTTTATGGCAGTATTCAATATTAAGATCAGAAGAATTAAGGAAAAATCAAGTAGACAGTAAGGAGTAAGTAGGAGGTTAGTGGGTTAGTAGGTTTTTGGGTTAGAGAGACCTGCCAGCGTCCGAAGGACCTGGCAGAGTCTGTGAGTTAGTAGGAAGACAAAAGGAAAAAGATAAAAGTTTAAGAACAGAAGGGGCGCAAAGTAGGACGAAGCTCCGGTTCGTCATTATGTTTAAGGAAGATTGAGGCTTTTTAACATAAAAAGATTAATAAAGAAACGAATTTGACCCATAGGGATGCCTTTGGCACGAGGAGCACAGCAATAACCCGATAAGACTTATAAAAAAGCGAATTTGCGAGGAGCGTAACGACGACACAAACTGCTTAAGTTTAAATTGGTAGATTAATAAAACTACTTTTACACATTACTGTAACCCAAGAAAGATTGCTTCTCCGTAAAGACTTTGCCTTTATTTCACAGGGCCAGCTGGCGGATCGCAATTATTCAGTGCATTTTCAATGGCCAAAAAAAAATATATTTACATAGCTACAAATCTAAACAACTGTTAGAGCGATGCATACATTCAGAAGTAGACCCCGGAAAATTGTTTGGATGGAAGACTTGCTGGTGTTAATAACTCGTATTCCGACTTCAGTTCGGGATACGAGTACGCAGTCCGCAGATGTTGCAGATAGCTTGGATCAGATTTCATTCGTTCGTTTATATATATTTTAATATTAAATTTGTCTTTTATCTTTTGCCTTCCTGCCCGACTGGTTAGCAGGTTATAGATTGTCTTTTTTTTACTATTGATTATTAATGTAATAGAAATCTAACATGTTCATCAAATTAATTCTTCTATCAACCGGTATTATTGTTCTTTCCCTTTTAGGACTCTCCCTTAATATGCTTCTGAAAAAAGATGGGAAGTTCCCTGTTACCTCTATCGGTAAAAACAAGGAAATGAGGAAACGAGGCATCACCTGTGTAAAACACGACGAACTTAAATGCCACTACCACCTAATAACCAATCAAGATAAAAGTCTAAGAGCGGAGAGCAAATAACTACAACTCCTCCTCGATTAGTCGATCAAATCCTAATGTGTGATATGTCTGAAACTCTCCCTTCTTATCCGAGTAAATAAAATAAACTTCCAACCCTTTTTCGGTTAAAACTATTTTCCTGCTTTCTTCCAGGCCCATTACCATAAAAGCAGTGGCATATGCATCGGCTGTCATACAATCTTCTGCCACAACGGTGACACTTAACAAATTATTTCTGACAGGATAGCCGGTTTTTGGATTAATGGAATGTGAATATTTAATACCGTCCTCTTCAATAAATTTCCTGTAGTTACCTGAAGTGGCAAGAGAACGATTACTTAATGAAAGGATTACCTGTAAATCCCTGCCCGGGATAAAATTATAATCATATGGTTTATCAACTCCAATCTTCCAGGATTCGTCCTTAGCTTTGGTGCCCCGGGTCCTAACTTCACCGCCTATTTCAACCAGATAATTAAATATTTCTTTATTCTCGAAGAATCCGGAAATTACATCAACAGTATAACCCTGGGCAATCGCGTTTACATCCAATTTTATACCAGGTTTCTGTTTTATAACCTTATCGCCCTCTAACTCTGCTTTATCCATTCCGATGAATTGTAAAAGACTGTCGATCAATGCACTATCAACATCTGCTTTCCTCTCTGGTCCAAATCCCCATGCATTCACAACCGGGCCAACCGTAATATCAAAAAACCCATTTGTTTTTTCTGATATCTCTTTTGCTCTTCGGAAAACCTTTTTAAAATGATCATCCGTCCTTACTGTTGTATCATTTCTGTTAATTCCGGAAATGATTGAACCAGGTTGATAAATTGAAAGGGACCGGTCAATTTCAGCTAATAAAGCATCAATTTCACTTTTATAATAGTACTTGTTCTTATTAACAAGGTTAAACGGGGAGAATTTATTTTTATAAATAATGTGGTAGGATGTTCCCTGGGTAAAACCGTCAAGAACAATATAGGCGTTCCTTTTATGGCTTAAAAATACAAAACCGAAGACTACAATTAAAATAAAACTCCAGACGAACAGTCTTTTTCTCACTACAGAATAATTAACCAAAATCGTCAAAATCGATCATTTCGTCAGGAACACCAAGATCATAGAGCATTTTTAGTACAGCATCATTCATCAATGGTGGTCCGCACATATAGTATTCTATCTCTTCAGGCTCTTCGTGTTTACTCAGATACCGGTCATAAACAACCTGGTGGATAAATCCGGTCAAACCATCCCAGTTATCCTCAGGCAAAGCTTCGGAAAGTGCAATATGGAATTTGAAATTCGGGTATTTCTTTTCAATTTCCCTGAAATGTTCTTCGTAGAATATTTCTCTTTTCGACCGTGCACCATACCAATATGAGACCTCACGGTTAGTTTGTAAAGTATGGAAAAGGTGGAATAAATGCGACCGCAGGGGAGCCATCCCGGCACCACCACCGATATAGATCATTTCGCTTTCTGTTTCCTTAATAAAGAACTCACCATACGGACCTGAAATAGTTACCTTATCTCCGGATTTAATGGAGAAAACATAGGAGGAACATACACCAGGGTTAACCTTCATAAATCCAGCTTTGGTCCGATCCCATGGTGGAGTGGCTATCCTTATATTTAACATAACGGTGTTACCTTCCGCGGGACGATTAGCCATTGAGTACGCCCTGAAGGTTTCTTCCGTATTTTTCATCTTCAGATCCCACATTTTGAACTTATCCCATTCATCCCGATACTCTTCCTCCACGTATATGTCCTTACTATAATCAACTTCAATTTTTGGAACATCAATCTGGACATACCCTCCTGATTGAAAATCAAGAATTTCTCCTTCAGGAAGTTTAACAACAAACTCTTTAATAAATGTCGCAACATTTTTATTGGAAATCACCTCACATTCCCACTTTTTAACTCCCATAACCGCTTTAGGAACCTTAATAACCATATCCTGGCGTATTTTCACTTGGCAGCCAAGTCTCCAGTAATTCATTTGTTCCTTTCTGGTAAAGAATCCTGTTTCAGTTAGTAAGATCGATCCTCCGCCATCGAGTACCTGGCACTTACACAAACCACATGTTCCGCCACCACCACAGGCTGATGGCAGGAAAATATCATAATTGGACAGCGTTGTCAATAAGGTCGATCCCGGATCTACCTTAAACTCCTTGTCATTAACCTTTAAGTTTACTTCACCTTGCGGTGTTAATTTCTTTCTTGCATACAACAAAATTGCTACAAGAAACAGTATCACAAGAAGAAATACAACGATGCTGGAAAGGATAACGGTTATTTGTGTGCTTATTACGATCATATTAACAACAATTTTTGTAACTATTCAGTTTTACAGAGTCTCCTTTTTTCATTCAGGTTATATGTTATACGTTATATGTTATACTTTATAGTCATGCGTTAAGCAATTGCATATTTATTATCCCAAAAGATTATTAAGGGTATACGTTATTAACAATTTAGCAACTTAGCGTTAGCGATCTCATGAGCGAAGCGAGTAATTTAACAATATCTTCAATTGACTTCTGGTACCGCTACTACCCATTCATCCAGCACCAAGCATCTAACATATAACATTTAACTTATAACTATTAACTTATACACTCTAAAGGCTGATCCCCATGAAACTCATAAATGCAATTCCCATCAGACCAGTGATTATAAAGGTAATTCCCAGACCCCTCAGGGGAGCAGGAACGTTGGAATACCGGATTTTCTCCCTGATAGCAGCAATCCCGATAATAGCCAGTAACCACCCGATACCGGAACCCAGACCATACGTAACCGCCTCTGTGATATTAAGAAATTCTTTTTGCTGCATAAATAATGAACCTCCGAGAATTGCACAGTTTACGGCAATTAACGGCAGAAAAATTCCTAACGAATTATACAGGGCAGGAGAAAACTTTTCAATTACCATTTCCACAAATTGAACCATGGAAGCAATCACTGCAATAAACATGATAAAAGAAAGAAAACTCAGGTCTACATCGGCAAATCCTTCCCCCAACCAGATCAGGGCGCCTTCTTTTAATAGATAATTCTCAATGAGGTAATCAACGGGAACTGTAATTACCAAAACAAAAATGACGGCAATACCCAGCCCAAAAGATGTCTTTACTGTTTTGGAAACAGCCAGATAGGAACACATGCCCAGAAAATAGGCAAATATCATGTTGTCAATAAAGATAGACTTAACAAATATATTAATTAGATTTTCCATCGTCTAAAAGGATTTTCAATTAATTTTCTTCGATCAGTTCCCTGTTTTTGCTTCTCTGAACCCAAATAATGATTCCAACGGTGATAAGAGCCATTGGCGAAAGAATCATTAATCCGTTATCTTCATAACCAATATTATATATCCCAATTTTTTCCAGAACCGGATACCCCCATAACTCACCCGCACCAAGTAACTCCCTGAAAAATCCAACAATAACCAGAATAATGCCATATCCGGCAGAGCTCCCTATCCCATCTAACAGTGATGGCCACGGCTTGTTTCCAAGAGCAAATGCTTCCAGCCTGCCCATAATGATACAGTTCGTAATAATCAATCCCACAAATATCGATAACTGTTTGCTCACTTCATAAGCAAAAGCCTTTAATATCTGATCGACCAAAATAACCAACGTGGCAATGACGGTCAATTGAACAATAATCCGGATGCGGGGTGGAACCATATTTCGAATAAGCGAAATAACCACATTGGAAACAGCAAGAACAAACACCACAGAAATAGCCATTACCACGGAAGGTTCGAGCTTGGTGGTAACAGCCAGGGCTGAACATATCCCAAGAACCTGAACCGTGATCGGGTTCTCATCATTAAGCGGGGTTGTAAGTAATTTCAGATTCCTTGTAGAAAACAAAGGTTCTTTATCGGTCATTTTTGTAATTCTTTTTGATTTTTAAAATACGTTTCATAATTAAGCAGGCAATCATACAACATAGCTTCCAACCCTTTGCTGGTAAGTGTCCCTCCTGAAATAGCATCCACCTCATTCAGGCTCTCAGGATCGGCAATTCCTTTCACCAGTATAATGGAAATGAAATTTCCATCTTCATCGAATATCTTTTTCCCAATGAATTGGTCCTGGAACTCATCTGTATTTATCTCAGCGCCCAACCCCGGGGTTTCTCCATCATGGTCGAAAATGGTTCCGGAAATGCTTGTTAAGTCTTGCATGAATGAGACATAACCATAAATGGGACCCCAAAGGCCTTTGCCTTCTACCGGAACAACAAATCGTTTTTCACCATTATCAAGAATTCCTATGAATACAGGCAAGGCACGTTCCTCACGGGGCTTCCTGACTTCTTTCTTCAAATTAACTTCAAAGGCAACCAGATCATCCAGATACTCTCCGCCGGTATTTACAACGTAGGTTTCGGTAATATACTTTTCATACATCGGTTCCACATTGGCACCCGAACTTTCTATTCCAATGGACCCCAGTATATTTTTCTTTTTTTCAATCTCAAAGTTCCGTTGCTGTATGGGTTGTAATAACATGGCTGCCGATGATAAAAGAGCAGCAACCAAAATCACCATGATGGATGAAAAAAGAAAAATATACACGTTACTAAATCTTTTCATATTTGTACGTATAGGAATTTATTATTCACTTCGTTCATGAGATCGCTGCGCTAAGTTCACTTCGTTCATGAGATCGCCCCGCCCAAGCGGTGCTAAGTTCAAAATTGTTTATTGATTTACAATAAGTTATGTGTATATAATAATTTCGTTTACTTCCACTCCTAATCTTTAATTCCCAATAACCTAATTGGTACTTGGTTTTTGGGATTTATTTATGCCATAGGCATTCCTCCGGGAGAAATTAGGTCAATTAGGTTAATTAGATTAATTTAATTCTTCTTTATCATCTTTACATGATGTCAGGTGCCTGTCTGCCTCAGGCTGATTTCCACCTGATATGGA
>JAUWBB010000165.1 GCA_030605195.1 Bacteroidota bacterium | reverse complement strand
AATAAATACCAATATTTAATCTCCAAATTCCAAACTTAAAAGAATGATTTTAAAATTTTGAATATTGTATTTTTGAATTTGAAATTTATTTGTTATTTGAGTTTTGATTAATTGGAATTTCCGGTTTATCCGGGTTAGGGTCTTTTAACAAAATCATGGTATAATTTTTGTTTCCAATTCAATGGAATTGTTATCATGATATCATTTTTAACCATTAAATATACTGAATTATGAGAACTACATATAATCCACTCATTTTCATCACAATCTTAAGTATTAGTTTTTTTTCAAAAGCTCAGAAAACCGATCTGCTGGAACAAAAGTTGGAAATGCTTGAAGAAGATTATTCTGAAATTTTTATTCCTAAGACCAGAACCAGCACTTCATATCAAAATGTTATTGAGAACCAGGATTCCATTACCGGCACAATTAAATCATCAGCCCGGTTCTTCAGCGATGTGGACAATTTAAGTTCAGTTATGGAAATGATACCTGCCAAAACGAAGGTGCAGGTCCTGGAAGAAACAGGAGATTACTACCTCATCCGGCATGACAGCATATATGGCTTTGTTTATAAATCAAAGGTTTCAGTACCGGAGCCAAAATATGCCACTTCACCCGGAACCGATAAGCCTTTTGACGAAGAAATGGCTGATCAGGGCGAAAGGAAACAACACAGATACGACTATTTACGGGAAAAATACAGTAAGGAAACAGCCGATAAGCTATACGCCAATAAGATCTGGAGGGGCATGACAACCAAAATGGTGCTGGATAGCTGGGGAAGACCGAAGGAAATTAACCGTTATATAAATCCCGGGAACGTGAAGGAAGAATGGTATTACCGCACAACTTATCTGTTCTTCGTGGATGGGACCCTGGAAGACTGGGAGATTATTCAATAAAAATCGTATTTTTAACATTCATAATTAATGGTTTAGGAAATTATTTTTGCTCTTTCATCAGAATTATGAAAAGAATTGCATTCGTTTTTCTTACAGGATTAATCTTCCTAAACTGTTTATTCAGTCAGGTAAACCAACACGGTATTTTCTTTATCACCAAGAATTTATTGACCGATATCCACGAACTGGAGATGGAAAAGCAGAGAGAGATCTTAGAGAACAGATTCCTTGAATGGAAAGGAAAAAATCCGCAGATTGATGATATCCTGATATTAGGAGTGAAAATATAATAATAGTCGTCAGACCACTTGAAGTGGTCTGACGACTATATCTTTTCCAACAAAACATATAATTGCAATATCCGCTAAGCGGATTTAACATGATATTATGCCTTCTGATCAATTGAACCTGTGGGAAAACCAGAAAGACGATAAATGGCTTCCTTTTAATGACGCGAGGGAAATTGTTCGTACATATGGATTTGAATACAAGGAGGAATGGGAAGCATTTGTAAACGGGAAATTCACACTGAAGGAATCCTTACCATCGAATGTGCCGGATAGGCCAAATGAAGTTTACAAACATTTTGGATGGAAAGGATGGAAAGACTGGTTAATCGATCCTAAACTTCAAAAACTATATACAATATTCTTTGAAGCCCGGGAATTTGTCAGATGTCTCCGGTTAAAAAATAAAAGCTACTGGGTTGAATACATAAATCAGGAGAATCCCATTCATTTAAAATTCAATTTATGTATTCCTGAAAAGCCAAATCTTGAATATCAAAATAAGGGATGGAAGGATTGGAACGATTGGTTCGGGAAAAATATTGAGTTCAAAGATTTTTCTTCAACCAGAAAATTTGTCAGAAGTTTGAAATTGAAATCCGTAGCTGACTGGAAAATCTATTGCAAAGGCAAACCGGAAAAGTTTGGAAAAAAACCTAAAAATATTTTTGCATATCCTGAAATTGCCTATAAAAATAAAAGATGGGAAAGCTAGGAAAACTGGCTTGGTATAGATCTGTTCATGAAGGATAAAAAAGAAATTATAAGTGATATACCAGAAGGAGCAGTACAATGCCGATGTAAGGGGCGATTACACGATTGTACTGTTTGTGATGGAAAAGGATACTATTTCCCCTAATAAGTCGTCTGACCACTTGAAGTGGTCTGACGACTATATCTTTGTCAGCAAAACATGTAATTGTTCCCTTTCCTCTCCGGAAAGAGGTAATAAAGGTTCGCGTACAGGTCCGCCGTACAAACCGATAAAGTCCATAGCTTCTTTCAGGGCAGGCACTCCCCATTGCCGGGTAACGGTTGTATTCAATTCCATAATTTTCGATTGCAGATCCCCGTATCTTTCCTTCTCTCCGGAACAAAAAGAATGGTACAGGTTGATGCATTGTTGGGGGGCGATATTTGCAAGAGCCAGAATTCCCCCGGCAGCCCCTGCAGACAAAGCCGGGAGCAGAAACCCTGCCGATCCGGCCAGAACTTGTAAGGTGCTTTCAGCTAAATCCATAACGGTTTCTGTTTTTACAAGGTTGCCACCTGAATCCTTAAGTCCAATAATATTCTCATGCCCGGAAAGTGATATAATGATTTCCGGATTCAGATCGATACCTGTATTGGCTGGCATATTATATATCACTACCGGAATTGGTGAAGCATCCGCAACCGAAAAATAATGACCTTCCAAAACCCTCCGGGTCATCAGTTTTTTATAATAAAAAGGATTTAACACAAGCACTGCATCAGCCCCGATCCGGGCAGCTTCCTTTGTAAGTTCAATAGTTTCCCTGGTAGACTGGCAACCCGTACCCGCCAGCATGATCTTATCACCGGGAATTACAGCACGGGCAGATTCAAGAACTTCCAGCCTTTCCTTTTGTGATAGCATCACCATTTCTCCATTTGAACCGAGCAGCAAATAGCCTCTCAGATCAAACCGGTTCCAGTGGTGCAGATTTTCTTTCAGCTTATCGGTAGCAAGATTGCCTTCTGTATCAAACGGAGTGGGAACAGCAGGTATTATTCCGTTTAGTTTTAACATAATATGGTTTTTAAAACCGTAAAGGTACTGAAAGTTAGCCTATTTGAAGACCCTTAGGGTTTTTTAAAACCCTAAGGGTCTAATGGGTGCATATTTCATTCCTTCAAAGAAGTGCCTTTGGCCCTGACGAATCCGCCAGGCGGATGAAATCAGGAACCGAAGACCGTAGGGATGAGCTCAGCGAAGCTAATCCATGAAACCAGGAACTTTGAACCCGGAACCACAAACAAAAAAAGCCGGATAAAACCGGCCTTTTCTGTACCCGGAGGGGGACTTGAACCCCCACGGACTAAAAGTCCACTGGATTTTAAGTCCAGCGCGTCTACCAATTCCGCCACCCGGGCATATTAATATTTTAATCATTCAAAGATCTTTTGTCCTAATTGGAATTTTACATCTTTCTGCTTCTCCTTCGGGTGTCGGGAGCTACCTCATTATACTCATTATTACTATCTGCTAACATTCCCGGTTCCGCCACCCGGGCAGGATAAAATTCAAGTAAAAAGACAAAAGCTTGCCACGTGAAATGCGATGAAGGAGCATATTTCACTGTGGTAAAAAGACAAAAGTAAAAAGATAAAAGTAAAAAGCCAAAAGTAATGCCAAAGGCATACCTAATGGGAAAAATATTAAAGTATAATGATAATAAACAAAAGAGCCACTCCCGTGGCTGAATTTCTTCATTTACATGGTACTCCCTGGAGCAAGCTCCGGTCGTACCCTGTAAATGAAGAAAGACCGCTATCGCGGCCTCTTTTTTGTTGAGCGGAAAACGGGACTCGAACTCGCGACCCCGACCTTGGCAAAATCGTGCTCTACCAACTGAGCTATTTCCGCTTGATAATTTGCCCGTGCAAAAATAAGACAATTTTATGAGATTCGAAAAAATAGAATTATCGTAACTAATCGGTGTGTTATAGGATGCACGACCCGAGGGAGAACCACGAAGCACCTACCAAAGGTAAATCTCCTATCTAATACAAACTGAAAAACAAATTACTTCAGATGTTTTTTAATTTCATTGAGTTTATTTAAGGCCTCAACCGGGGTTAGATTATTAATGTCAATATCCAGCAATTTGTCCCTTATTTGTTTCAATACAGGATCATCCAGTTGAAAAAAGCTTAATTGCAATCCTTCACGGTGATCGGCCAGGTCGGAAACGGATTTGGATAAATCTTGTTTCATGTGTGATTGCTCCAGTTCTTTTAAAATTTCATTAGCCCGGTTCACCACACTTTTTGGCATTCCGGCCATCTGTGCAACATGAATGCCAAAACTATGCTCGCTGCCACCAGGCTTAAGTTTTCTGAGAAAAATAATCTTGTTGTTTATTTCTTTTATTGATACGTTATAATTTTTCACCCTGGAAAAAGAAGCTTCCATCTCATTCAATTCATGATAATGGGTCGCAAAGAGGGTTTTGGCACTGGCAACTGAGTGTTCGTGGATAAATTCCACCATTGCCCAGGCTATGGAAATTCCATCATAAGTACTGGTACCCCGGCCGATTTCATCCAGGAGTAACAGGCTTCGTGGCGAAAGGTTATTCAAAATACTCGCGGCTTCATTCATTTCAACCATAAAGGTCGATTCACCAAGGGAAATATTATCAGAGGCTCCCACCCTTGTAAAAATCTTGTCGACTATCCCAATCTGCGCCGACTCTGCCGGTACGTAGCTCCCAATTTGCGCCAGCAGGACAATCAACGCGGTTTGGCGCAACACCGCTGATTTCCCCGACATATTCGGGCCTGTAAGAATAATGATCTGCTGTTTTTTATTGTCGAGGTAAACATCATTGGGAATATAATTCTCATCGATGGGAAGTTGTTTCTCAATCACCGGATGACGTCCTTGTTTAATATCGATTACATCCGAGTTGGTTAGGACAGGTCGGACATATCTGTTTTCAGTCGCCATGGTTGCAAAGGATAGCAGACAATCAAGCCTGGCTATGATGGAGGCATTCAGTTGGATAGCCTGTATATAGTCAATCAGACTCAAGACCAGATCATTGAACAGGTTTGTTTCCAGTTCCTGTATCTTTTCCTCTGCCCCCAGTATTTTGGTTTCATATTCCTTCAGTTCCTCTGTAATGTACCGTTCTGCACTAACCAGGGTTTGCTTCCTGATCCACTCCTCAGGCACCTTGTCTTTATGCGTATTCCTTACTTCGATATAATAACCAAAGACATTGTTAAAGCCAACTTTCAGTGAGGATATTCCCGTACGTTCAATTTCACGTTGCTGTAGTTTGACCAGGTAATCTTTTCCGGAATACAGGATTCCACGTAATTCGTCCAGCTCCTTCGACACTCCTTCCGTAAAAACATTTCCTTTATTTACCAGAATTGGCGGATCAGGATTGATTTCCTTCTCTATCTTTTCCCTTATGCTTTCGCACAGTGTCAGCTGTTCGCCAATCTTCTTAAGTGGTTGCAATTTGCTTTCGGTACATGCCTTTTTTATGGGCTCAAGGGCGTACAAGGCACGTTTTAATTGTACAATCTCACGGGGGTTGATCCGGCTAAGTGCAACTTTCGAAATAATCCTTTCCAGATCGCCGATCAACTTAACATGGTTAATAATACTTTCTTTGAATACCGGATTTTTATAAAAAAATTCTACGATATCAAGCCGGTCGTTAATGGGCTGAATGTCTTTCAGTGGCAACGATATCCACCGTTTTAACATCCGTGCTCCCATTGGTGAGATGGTTTGGTCGACAATTTCCATTAATGTTCTGGCACCCTCATTTAATGAAAGGAAGAGTTCCAGATTCCGGATGGTAAATTTGTCTAACCATACATAACGATCCTCCTCGATCCGGTTTATTTTTGTAATATGTTGTAAATGATCATGCTGGGTGATATCAAGATATTGCAAAATGGCTCCGGCAGCGATTATTCCATACTGAAGTCCTTGTACACCAAAACCTTTTAATGAAGATGTTTCAAAATGTTTTAATAACCGGTCTTGTGCCGATTGTTCGGTAAAGATCCAGTCATCCAGTTTATAGGTATAGAATTTTGTCCCAAAGATTTCAAGGAATTCCTGTTGCCGGCTTTTTTCCAATAGTACTTCTTTGGGTTGGAAATTGTTCAGCAACTGGTCGACATATTCAAAACTTCCCTCTGCCGTTAAAAATTCACCGGTGGAAATGTCCAGGAAAGCAACTCCCGCAATTTTTTTATCAATGTAAACACCGGCAACAAAATTATTTTCCTTGTGATTTAAAACATTATCATTAAGCGAAACACCCGGAGTGACCAATTCGGTAATACCCCGTTTTACAATTTTCTTTGTCAGCTTGGGATCTTCCAGTTGTTCACAGATCGCGACCCTCTGACCTGCCCTGACTAACTTTGGTAAATACGTATCGATAGCATGATACGGGAACCCTGCAAGTTCGACAAATGAGGCAGCACCATTGGCACGCCGGGTAAGGGTTATTCCAAGTATCTCAGAGGCTTTTATGGCATCCTCACCAAAAGTTTCATAAAAATCCCCTACCCTGAAAAGCAATATTGCATCCGGATGTTTGGCCTTGATGCTGTTGAACTGCTTCATCAAAGGCGTATTGGCATATTTTGTTTTATTGGTCAATTTGATTTTAATGCAAAAGAACTAATTTCTCTCTTTTTTTATTGAAATTCTTATATCACTGTTTTGAAATTTTGATAAATCATTCTTCTGTATAAGATGGGCGTAACAAAGATACGACTATTCCTAAGGGG
>JAUWBB010000161.1 GCA_030605195.1 Bacteroidota bacterium | reverse complement strand
GGTTGATATTGTCCGCAGGGCATATATTATTGTAGATCGTTAATACAAAACTATAAATATTCCCCGTAGGGGATACATAATTTTACCTTTAAATAAATGTGGCGGTGCTCTCAGCGGACTAATATATACATCTTTGTATGGGGTTTTCATAAATGCCGGACATCCGGAATATGTATGGTATGTGCTGGCTACGCATTACTTTCCGGGAATTTTGATTTTGTATATATTCACCAGACTGGCAGGAGAATTCGAAGAATTGGAGAAGTAAATATTGATCGGGTAAAGATTGTTGTTTCCTGTTTTGTTCCAATTTAGTATAGTTGTAATCAAATCTCCAAAATACAAGCACCAAAAAACAAATAATAACCAATATACGAAATCACAAATATCAAATTTTCTTGAGTTTTTATTCGAAAAAGAACCCTGTGGGTTAAACAATAATAGCCCTGGACTCGCCCTGTGAAATTGTAAAAAACGAAGTGTATTTTATAAGGCAGGCCCGGGGTTACTGATACAGGAAAGAATACCGGACCTACTACTTTCGGTCATCAGGGAGAAATCGTTTTATGGACCGGAATAAAAAAGCCTGACTACTATGAACCTTGTGTTGAAAATCTTCTAGTCAGGGCACGAACTTGAGTCGTACCCTGACAATACACATAGACGGGCTGTTAGGTGTTTTATTTGGCATGGATTTCCAGTCAGTAAACTAACTTGCTATAAACTCTGATTTACAAGTAATTTTAGGAGCTAATTCCAAACGTGGAAAATCATGCGATCGAATTCGTAAGGATCGAATAATTTTTTTAGACTCTGGCAGGTCTTCTATAAAAAAAATCATCAGCATTAATATAATCTGGAAGCTTTAGAGGATAAACCAAAATTTTTGTATTTTTATCTATAAATAAAAAATCAAAAGCTTATGGAAACATTAAATTCAGAAAACCAACCCGAAGTTAAATATGCCGGGTTTTGGCTTCGTTTTGTAGCATACATTATCGATGACCTTTTATTGGGTATCGTCGGATTTTTCATTTCCATCCCATTTATCGGAGCTATAGTGTTTTCCGCCTTCAGGATCGCCGGGGCGGAAGGTGACACTGAAAAAACATTCCTCGGCATTGCCGGTATTATAGGAGCTGTTTTGATGCTGATAATGGTAATAACGGTAGTAGGCTGGCTTTATTATGCCCTGATGGAGTCTTCCAAACAGCAAGCCACGCTCGGGAAAATGGCGTTAAGCTTGAAAGTTACCGACATGGCAGGAAACAGAATATCCTTTGGAAGAGCAACCGGAAGGTATTTCGGAAAGATAATTTCAGGAGCAATATTTATGATAGGTTATATACTAGCCGGTCTGACTGAAAAAAAACAGGCTTTACATGATATTATTGCCGGTTGTTTGGTAATTAGGAAATAGTCTTTTAAAAATGAGGTAGAATGTTACGGAGAGCAAATTGAAAAATAACGATAATTTTAAGTTCAACCCCATCCGGGGTAGGCGGGAGTAAAGCATTATATTCCACCGGTTTCACCGGTGGTTATTCAAGGTTCTACCCCTATTCGGGGTAGGGAATCAGTACTTCCGGTATGAACAATTTTTCAAATCATGTTAGAATTAAAAAACTGTCTGGAATAAAATCAAAAGGACAGAAAAAATGTTACCAAAATTGTGAAGTATTACATAACGGCGGTGGGATGTGGTGACTTTTTGGATAGTCTCTATATTAAAAAGTATTTTATCTAGTTTACAACTTGTTTTACCAGATCGGCTGCTTCCTGTAGAGAAATGGCGGAAAATACTTTCAGTCCGGACTTATCGATTAATTTTTTCCCTTCTTCATCGTTAGTTCCCTGTAACCGGACTATTACAGGGATCTGAATATCACCAACCGAATTATAGGCATCGACAACGCCCTGTGCGACCCGGTCGCACCGCACGATACCACCAAAAATATTAATCAGAATAGCTTTAACATTCGGGTCTTTAAGAATAATTCTAAAGCCGGCTTCAACGGTTTCCGCATTGGCTGTCCCACCAACATCCAGGAAATTTGCCGGATTACCGCCTGATAGTTTAATGATATCCATTGTAGCCATTGCCAATCCCGCTCCATTAACCATACAACCAACATTACCGTTTAATTTAATAAAGTTCAGATCATGTTGGGTGGCTTCCACTTCCGCCGGATCTTCCTCGGTGATATCACGCATCTCAGCGTAGTCAGGATGACGGTACAGTGCATTATCATCCAGTTTCACTTTGGCATCGGCTGCCAGAATCAGGTCATCAGAGGTTTTAAGAACTGGATTAATTTCAAAAAGGGATGCATCGGAGTTAAGGTAAGCTTTGTATAAAGCAACCACAAACTTTGTCATTTCTTTAAATGCCTTCCCCGATAATCCTAAATTAAAGGCAATTTTTCTGGTCTGAAAGGGTTGTATCCCAACTTTCGGGTCGATTTCTTCCTTGAAAATCAAGTGTGGTGTCTTTTCAGCAACGGCTTCAATATCCATTCCTCCTTCAGTGGAATACATAATAATATTCCTGCCAGTATCACGATTTAACAGGACACTCATATAGAATTCTTTGGGCTCACCCGGTCCGGGATAATAAACGCCTTGTTCAATAAGCACTTGATTTACAATTTTACCTTCCGGTCCTGTCTGGTGAGTGACCAGTATCATGCCCAGAATATCTTTTGCATATTGTTTAACCTCATCCAGACTTTGGGCTATTTTTACACCGCCTCCTTTTCCGCGGCCTCCTGCATGTATCTGTGCTTTTACTGCCCATGTATTATTTCCGGCTTTTTTCCGGATTTCTTTTGCCGCCTCAACAGCTTTATCCGGTGATTTAACAACCGTTCCTTGCGGAATAGCAACGCCGAACTGCCGTAAAATCGCTTTTCCCTGATATTCGTGAATATTCATAGTTATAAAATTTAACCTACATTATTACTTACGTGAGATCGCCCCGGTAACCATCGGGGCTAAGTTCAAAATAAATGTAGGGTTAATAGTAAATTTTATTGTTAATAGTTATATGTTATTTGTTAATTGTTTTTAGTTATTAGTGTATAGTTAAAGAATATATGTAAGAACTTACATTCGATTTTTGATATTATGCATTTATAATTTTTATGCCTGTTGATTAAATAATGGTTGTAATTCTTATTTCTTGAATTATTTATAAATAATTTTTAAGGCCATGTTTGGTTCTCAAATGTAAATTTTTTTTACTTATTTTTCAAAGATACAAGTATATTCTACAACCTAACCCGGATAAACCCCGTAGGATAATTATTCCAGTATTCATTGTCAGGTGGAAACCTGCCTGAGGCAGACAGGCACCTGACATCAAGTAACGGGACATAAATCCGATTTCAGAACCACCTCACACTTGGTTTTATTTCAGTCGGGAAATCGAATCTGCAGTAAATTTAAGTCAGGTACTAACTGACTTTGAACACTTGAAACTCGCAACTAGCAACAAGTATCTTAATTAATATTGTTAATTTTGGAGTAAAACTGCACATGGGAATATGGATATGCGGAAGCTAAAGAATATCGAGTTAAACCGGAAAACCCTGGGAGAATATAAGAATGTAAAAAAATCACCTTTTGTTGTTGTTCTTGACAACGTAAGAAGTTTGAACAACATTGGATCCTTATTCCGCACTTCCGATGCCTTTTTAGTTGAAGCAATTTATTTATGTGGAATTACAGCAACTCCACCTCATAAAGATATTCATAAGACTGCACTTGGAGCGACAGAATCAGTGGATTGGGCATATTTTAAAACTACTGAAGAAGCAATTTTCACGCTGAAGAACCGGGATTATCTTATCATCTCTATAGAACAGGCAGAAGAAGCAATCCCATTAAGAGATTTTTGTGTTAACCGGAAACAAAAATATGCCCTGGTTTTTGGTCATGAAGTAAAGGGAGTCAGTCAGAAAATCATCGACCTGAGTGATGGTTGTATCGAGATTCCTCAATTTGGCACTAAGCATTCTTTCAACATTGCGGTTAGCGCGGGGATCGTATTATGGGAATTTTACAACAAACTGCAATAAAAAAACCCTAAGGGTTTTTGAAACCCTTAGAGTTTATTCCTAAGAACAATGTTTCCAATTATTCTACTATGGACTTGAAGGTATCGTTCACAAAATACTTACCAAATTCCATATCTTTTTTGGCAACCTCTTTTAATTCTGCATCTTTTCCAAATGCCGAACGAAGGTTTTCAAACATATAGGCTTCATCCTGAACTCTTGCTCCAACGATAGCCTTAAGATAATATCCCATGCCACAATCAATTTCCATATTATCCAATGTGCGTTTTGCACCGTTTGAATCGCCATTCAATAATTTTGCAAGGGCAGCATTGTAGGATGGTTCCGTGCCAAAATAAGTGATAGCATTCGGATAGTCTGCTCTAATAATGCTAATAATTCCCAAACCACAATTCACTTCTTTGCCGGGAGAGGCAACGGAATTAAAATATTCGTGAGCCTTATCCAAATCGCCTTCCAGTATAGCTACATAACCCAAATTTGTCTTGGTAGCATCACTATCATACAGTTCTTTTGCCTTCTCGTAAGCTTCCCTGGCCTCGCTTACTTTGCCCAGATCCATGTATGTGTTACCAACATTATTCCAGGCACGGAAGCACTTCGGCACTTTTTCTGTGGCGAGCTTGTATATGGATAATTTCTTATCCAGGTCTTCAGTTAAAGTAGCTGCATATAATGTTTCCTCCAAATTAAGTGTATCAGGATTAGATACAAAGTAATCAGATAGTTCTTCATCAGAAAATCCAATTGCCTCAACATTTACCTTAATTTGTGATCTTCTAAGCTTTGGGAGAATATCTTTTGTAATTTCCAAATATGCCGCTGCAATATTTTTAATTTCCCTTTCGCGTACAACCGGATCGGAATGCATCGATAATACACGGAGGATCAGATCTTTATCTTCCACCTGGGATTCTTCCATTAATTTCTTGAATCCGTCCCAGTCTTCCGGTGTAGATGTTTTAATGATAAAACCTTCTTCTTTAGCGGCTTCAACTTTTGTTCTTTTTAATTCACGGTCGATGAATTTTTCTGCTGTAACCGATCTCTTGCCCGCGAGCTTTTCATTAAAATCAAACTCTCCGTCGGGGGATGCATAAGCTAAAATTTCTGTGCCCGTGAATTTATAATTAACCTTTTCATTGGATTCTTTGATATAATTCTTCAACTCCTCAATATCCTCTGCTTTCAATTCTGAACCACGAACATTCGCAACATTAATTACATAGTGAATATCGGCTTCCTTGGACTCAGGAATAATCCTTTTGAACTTGTCGCTCATTACAATCGATTTCCCTTTCTTGCATACATAGGTCGATGTGGCGATAACGCCATCAGCCAATTTAACCGGATCAAAGTCAACTGATTGTCCCTTCATTGAAGCGGTTCCCCTCAACATCAGTTGAGAGACCTTCATTTCCTCTTTAAAAGGGACTTTCTCGTTGTAAGTGTGATTTCCGCCTGTAAGTTTTATTACCGGATTGTTTTCCTGAACGTCTTCGCCTTGTAATGTGATGGGTTTAAAAGCTGTTTCTCCACCCTCATATACTAAAACCGGGGTGGCTTCAAAGATAGCTTGTTTAAGAAAAAACTTTTCAGGAAACGAAGCTTTAATGGTAACTGCCACTTCTTCTCCATGAGTTTCCAGTACTTCAGGGGTCACCTCATATTTAATGTTACCGGCAGTCTGTTTCATTTTGTTTAAATTAGCACAGCTACTTAAAACGGCTACAAACAAAATTAAGGATGCTAAATAGTTAATTTTTTTCATGGTAATTAGGTTATTTGTTTTACAATCAATTAATTTCTTTTACCTGTTTGCAAATTTAATAATGTTTTTAATAAAAAAAAAACAATATTAAAGAATTATTTACACCATAACGTCTATAAAATCACCCGGTTTATGCCTTTGGGGTACTTCTTTTCAAAAATCACTTCAATCAGTTTCTTAAAATGCCCGGATATGTTGATAAAGTCAATGTTGTTCGTGTCTATCACCAGAAACCTTATTCCGGGTTGTTGTTTAAAGTAATCGAAATATCCTGCCTGGATTTTCTGAAGATATTCCATTGAAATATTCTTCTCATACTCCCTGCCCCGTAGCCGGATATTCTGCAATAATTTTTCGGGTGTTAAATGAAGATAGACAAAAAGATCCGGTTTGGGCAGTGTTCCGTATATAATTTCATATATCTGTCGATGTAAACTATATTCATCATTTGGAAGGGTAGCGCCTGCAAAAATCAAGGATTTTACAAAATAATAATCAGCAATAGTAAAAGCCTTAAACAGATCCCGGTCGGATAATTCCTTTTTTAATTGATTGTAACGTTCAGCCAGGAAGGATAATTCCAGAGGGAAAGAATACCTTTCAGGATCGTTATAAAATTTTGGAAGGAAAGGATTGTCGGCAAACCGTTCAAGAATCAGTTTTGCATTAAATAGTTTGGATATTCTTTTTGCCAGGGAAGTTTTTCCGGCTCCAATATTGCCTTCTATAACTATGTAATTATAATTCATAGAACAACTTGAAACTGACCAGTCTGTTGAGACGACACAAGTAGCTTATAACTAATAACTTATAAATAACGTGAATTCGATATCCGCTTAGCGGATTACGATGCTGTCGGATGTTTCCATCCGACAGTTAATGATATGGCAAGATTTTAATTACTCCAGTATTCAATGTCAGGTGGAAATCAGCCTGAGGCAGACAGGCACCTGACATCATGTAAT
>JAUWBB010000275.1 GCA_030605195.1 Bacteroidota bacterium | reverse complement strand
TATTAAAATATTGATAAACAGATACTTAACATATACAGCCGGATTGTAATCAATTGATCTTATGTACATTAAAAACAAGTGCGAAACTTTAGTTATTTATATTGCAGTCTTACTATTCGATGCTGTCGGATGTTTCCATCCGACAGTTAATGATATGGCAAGATTTTAATTACTCAAGTATTCAATGTCAGGTGGAAACACCTGACATCATGTAACTCAAGATACATACAATTTATGAACTGACTTGAATTAAAAGAATTGCGCACGCTTGAATACATAATATATACCACCAACCTGGAGATCGGATATTCAGAATCCGGGAAGCACGGGAAATCAGTGTACCGGAATATAAATGTGAAAGCCCGGGCAGGTGATCTTATTGCCTTAATTGGTCCAAACGGTATAGGTAAAAGTACCTTTCTCCGGACTATTGCAGGATTACAAAAAGCGCTTGAAGGCAATGTTTTTTTCCATTCAAGGGAGATAAACGATTATACAAGGCATGAGCTGGCAAAACAGGTTAGTTTTGTTTCAACTGAGGTCGTCAGGGTTAACAATATGAAGGTATACGACCTGGTGGCATTGGGACGGTTTCCACACACCAATTGGCTTGGAAATCTGAAAGGGCATGACAAGAAACTTGTTGAAAAAGCAATAGAAGGAGTAGGGCTAAATGACCTGGCTGATAAATATATTAATGAGATATCCGACGGGGAACGACAACGTGCCATGATAGCCAGGACATTGGCTCAGGATACGGATATGGTTGTGCTTGATGAACCTACTGCTTTCCTGGATATATCCAATAAGCACGAAATCATCCATTTATTAAACAGCCTTTCAAAAAACAGGAACAAAACCGTCATTTTTACTACTCACGATCTCAACATAGCTATTCATGAAGCAGATCTGATTTGGTTGATGCTCCCGCGAGAAATATCAGAAGGGGCACCTGAAGATCTGGTTTTGAAAGGAATCCTGAACGAAATTTTTGAAAACTCCGGAATATACTTCGATATCGATAAGGGGGATTTTAAAAAGCGAAAAGAAATTGTTGAGAAAATTCGTTTGGAAGGAAAAAGTACGGAATATGTATGGACTAAAAAGGCGTTGGAAAGACTGGGATATGCTGTCGTAACCGACCAAAATATTTCTTCTTCGATAAAAGTTGAAAAAAATAACTCCGGGTTAATATGGACTTATCAAAAAAATGAAACCGAACAACAGTTTAAATCGATTTATGAACTATCTTTATTTCTCAAAAGTGACTTGATATTATGTCCTACCCTGAAAGGGTATGACAAACCGGCCCGGGGCGGAGCCCCGGGACATAAATCCAAGAACCAATTTCCACCCTGAAAGGGTGGTACAATTATCAAATTTTAATTCAAAAACACGCGAAATTTCAGTTAATCATTAAATTTATTATTATTATTATCGATATGTATAATTTAAATCTTAATTATTATGACTGTTAAAACCATAGTATCTTATTTTCTCATCTTACTTGTTCTGGTCTTTACCGTTATAGCTATACTGGGTATATGGGATGTGATTGATCTTGACCAGGTTCTGCAAAAGATATTATCTTCCCTTATCGTGATCTTTGCAGCATCAGCGGTGGTACTTTTTATTTTTGCCGTATTAATCCGGGACCCTGGAGAGAAAAAAGAATAAATTATAGGAGTTTTTCCAGCATTTCACCCAGGGATTCTGCACTAATTCGTTTGGCTACTATCACTTTATCTTTATCCAGGAGGTAAATTACCGGTGTGCTGAAAACATCGTAGTAATAACGGAAATAAGTAGCCTGGTTAGGATCATAAGCGTTTATCCAGTCCAATACATTCTCGTTCAGATAATCCAGCCACTCCTGCTTGTTGCCCTGTGTATAAACCGCGAAGATCTCTAGTCCTTTATCCTTATTTTTTTTGTATATCTCATTAAGTTGTGGAGTAGTCGTTTTACAAAAACCGCAATCCGGTTCCCAAAAATACAATATGGTATATTTTGCTTTTACCTGGTGGAGGGAGACCCATTCTCCGGTACTGGCCTCCATAGTAAGATCTTTACCAACACGACCGATCAGATTGTGCTTGATTTTTCCGATACGGTCACCCAATTTCTCCATAAAAGTTGAATCAATCCAGCTAGCCTCACCCGAGAGATAATATTTTTCAGCTATATAAACGTACACTTCATCAAGCCCCATGATATTGCTTTTCTGAAAATTGTTAAGCAAAAACACGATCACATACTGAAATACTTTATCGTTACCACGCACTTTTTCAACAATGCCATGCACTTGTGGTATAATGGAATCAGGAATCTGGAGTAAAACCTTGTTGAAATACTGATCCAGTTTTGTCCGTAATACAGGTGTTCTCAACAAACGTTCGTCTGAAAATTCAATATGATCGAAAAAATGGTCCCTGTTGAATTGATAAGTCAAAACCCATTTGAGAGAGTCCTTATTCTCTGTATTCTCCGGAATATCAAACTCCGGCATTTCCGGGGGGATCATTGACCGGATCAAATTACCCAAAAAAGTATTGGGATGATTGTTCACCAGTTCGTTCCAGTATGATTTCACCTTTTTATCCTGATCCTTTAATTGTTGATTAATATATTCAACAGAATCAGTAATTTCCTTGAAATCATTTCTTCTTTTTCGAAGTTCCTGAGATAGTTTCTGTTGTCGGATCATGAATCTTTGATAATTCAGAAAGACATCGTTCTCTTTCGATCCTATGAATTTTAGTTTTCCGATAAGATCAGCCGTATCGGTTTCACAAGAGAAATACTGATCGTCTGATACCAGAACTTCAAAGAATTTCATATTCGGAAAAACCACAAGATATACTCCTCCGGGCAAATCTTTATCTCCCTGAAAAGTTCCAACACCATTATTGTCAAGTGTTATTGTATCCTGAATGAATTTTTTATCACCGAAATGATATGCGATAAAAACGCTTGTATCTTTCAGTCCCTCAATTTTAAGATCGATTTTATATCCCTGGCTAAATCCGGAAAAGGAGACTATATTGATTATCAATATAGTAAATACTACCTTAATGATCTTTTTCATTTTAACTTTTTTCTAAAAACAACAAAAATAGTGCTAATTATTTTAGGAGGAGTTAAAAATTCTAAAATTTTACTTTATGTATCACCTTATTGCTTAATGGATAATGCAGTATACACCTATAGGAAGTTTTGGAAACGGCTAAAGCCGTTAATTTTTTTCTGATTTTTATAAACCCACAGATAAATCTGTGGGCTGAAATATCAACCCACAGTTTCAACTGTGGGTATATCACTAATCATCCAGTAAATCGATAACCGTTTCAACGGTTTATATTCATATCAAACTCATGTTAATATAACCTGATTAATTACCTTCGGTGAGCTTCACTCCCTGCCTGTCCGGCAGTCATTCCGGTTCACAAATTAATCATTGGTTTGTTTTTTATATCTGTTTTAGTCAACATATTTATTTTATTTTTCTGATAGCTGTAACAGTTTGCGCATATGCCGTATGATGACCGCGTGTTAGCGTTTGTTGTTGCTTTAGTCAATCCCTCTCTTTCGGATGTAAATGTCATTCGAGAGTTTTTTCAGTGCTTTCATGAAATCCTTTTCATCTAAAGATTTAAGTTGAATATCAACAATCTGACGCAATTGTTTGAATCGCTCGGCCTTGTCAACCCCATTCCGGATAAGAATCGAGTTCAAATTCTCCAGATTTGCCAGAACAACCAACTCATTAATACTTGCAAAATCACGGATATTCAGTCCTTTGGCTGCATGTTCCGGATTAGCTTCCCTCCAGTCTTTGGCTGTACAGTTAAAAAGACATACATTTAATAAGTCAGCTTCTTCTGCATAGACAAGCCATTCCTGGTCTTTGATATAGTCAGTCTGTGGCAAAACAAAATCTCTCACAGCATCTGTATGAATCTGGTAATTTGCCTTAGTAAGGATCCGTTTAACATTCCATTCCAGATTGTATTGGTTGCTCTCAATCTCTTTTAACCTCTGGTACTCCTTGATGAGCAACAGCTTAAACATTGGGCTGATCCAGGTGCCAAACTCAAAAGCCAAGTCCTTGTGTGCGTAGGTTCCACCATACCTGCCGGCTTTGGAGATAATGCCAATCGCATTGGTAGCTTCTATCCATTTTTTTGGCGTGAGATTAAAGTTGTGTAGTCCGGCTTGTTTCTAAAGGTGTCGAATTCGACAGGTTTAAAACCCGGGTTGTTTAAAGTTTCCCACAGTCCAAGGAATTCAACGGTATTTCTGTTCCTCATCCAGTTCCGGATATGGTCAGAACCGTCTTCCCCACGTACCATGTCAGTCAGACTTATATAATCTTGCTCATCCTGTTTGATGATCGAGATCAGCTTGTTTTCAACTTCAATTTGGGATTGTTTATGCATTCTGCTATAAGTCTTTCATATACCTTCAAACCGGCAATTAATTTTAGCGCATGTGTGTGCCTGGAATGTCCACCGGGGCATATCGTAAAGATATGCAAATAAGCCAAAGGGAGCAACCTGTTGAAGGCAATATTTGTCCACAGGAGGACTGTTGTTTGTACTGACCCCGGTACGTTATCACCTTCGCGAAAGCTTCG
>JAUWBB010000017.1 GCA_030605195.1 Bacteroidota bacterium | reverse complement strand
AATTATAACACAATAATAAATATTAAAAATCACAAATGACAAGCACCAAAATACAAATAAATTTCAATGAACCAAATCACAATATTCAAAACTGTTTCGGTCATTTGATAATTGATATTTGGAATTTATTTGTTATTTGTTATTTATTATTTGTTATTTGGTCCCAATAGCTATCGGGATTAATTCAAAATTTGTTTGACTTTATGGACTGACATTAAATAGTCCGGTCTTCAGATTGCCGACTGCCCGCCCGAACGTACCGTTCGGGCGGGCCGACTGAAGATTGCCGACTTAAAAATGCAAAGTATAATGAGATTAGCCATTTTAGACATTACAAACTTAAGACACTGAATAGTTACCTAATTTTTAATTTCTAATTTTTAATTAAATAGCGTAGCTATGTTCTTGTTATAGAATTTTATAACATTTTAGCAAAATTTTATAACGAATATATCGTTAGTTTTTTTGATTTTTGAAAGACAAAAAACCAAACAAACGCGATAATGAAGATTAAGAAAAACATAGCGATAAGTGAATCCGGATTTGTATTTGATCCTACTTCAGGAGAATCGTTTTCATTGAACCCTATTGGAATAGAAATTATTGATCTATTAAGACAGGAGAAGTCATTTGACGAAATACGTGAAATCATGCTGAACAAATATGAGGTGGTTGATAATTCATTTGAAAAATATTATTACGATTTTGTCAGTATGTTGAAACAATTTAAGCTCATTGATGAAAATGAAGAAGGAAAAAATTAAACTCACCCTTGCTGCAACCGGACTGAACAATACGGATAATCCCGGACCCGGAGTGCCTGTAATCAGGAGTATCCGTGAATCAGGGTCGTTTGATATCAGGGTTGTAGGTCTGGCTTATGAAACGCTTGAACCGGGTATATACATGCCGGATATGGTGGATAAAGTTTATATGGTTCCATATCCGTCTGAAGGATCTGACTCTTTGATCCAGCGGCTGGAATACATTAATTCCATCGAAAATATCGATGTCCTGATCCCCAATTTCGACGCTGAACTCCATACTTTCATGAAATCTGCCTCAAAACTAAAAGATATGGGAATCCGGACATTTCTACCTACAATGGAACAGTTTGAGGAACGGCATAAAACAAACCTTCCTGACTTCGGTAAAAAATATGATGTAAAAATCCCCTTAAGTAAACCTATACTGAATCAACAGGATATTCTTAAAATCAGGGATGATTTTGAATTTCCCGTAATGGTAAAAGGGAAATTCTATGATGCATATATTGCATACAATGAGGAGCAGATTAAAATGCATTTTAACAAGATCAGCGCAAAATGGGGATTGCCGGTCATCATTCAGGAATTCATTAAGGGTACGGAAGTGAATGTGGTGGTTCTTGGTGATGGCCTGGGAAATACGATTGGGGCGGTACCCATGCGAAAACAATACATTACAGACAAGGGTAAAGCCTGGGGTGGAATTACACTTGACAATCAAAACATGCTTGATCTGACACATAAGATTATCAAGGAAACGCGATGGCGTGGCGGGATGGAGTTGGAACTGATCAAAACCACTAAGAATGAATTGTATGTTATCGAAATAAACCCACGTATTCCCGCGTGGGTTTATTTAGCGGTGGGTGCAGGACAAAATTTACCGGAAGCCCTGGTTAAACTTGCCCTGGGATTGGAAGTCAAACCCTACACAAAATACGATGTGGGAAAAATGTTTGTAAGGTATTCATACGATATGATCGTGGAGTTAAACCAGTTCGAAAAACTTTCAACCACAGGGGAAGTTTAGGGAATACCGTGTATATGAAAGTAATAATATTGTGCTGATCAGCATCTTGAGAAAAAAAGAAAGAGAATGTAATAAGTTATATGTTAGCTGCTTGGTGTTGGTTTCAGGTTTTACTTTGGAAATCAATAGGTAGGGAGAGGTGGTTGAGTAGATATTCAATCTTATAACGTATAACATATAACGTATAACGTATAACGTATAACAATTAACCTGACTGAAAAAGTAACTCTTATAAAAGAAATATAAAGCATAATAATCATGGATAAACTACCTTTTGAACGGCCCTTTATTAAGAAATTGAGTTCCGGCATGCCGAGTAAATTTGGCATCAAAATGGAATCTGATCCGATCACAGAGATAGACGGAATGCAGATTAGCGATCTTATAAAGGAATATGGCTCCCCTGTATTTGTTATATCGGAAAAAACTCAAAGGAAAATTTATAATGAAGCAAAAAGGGCTTTTACAACCAGGTATCCGAAAGTACAGTTTGCATGGTCATATAAAACAAACTACCTGGATGCCATTTGTAAGGTATATCATCAGGAAGGATCCTGGGCTGAAGTTGTTTCCGGTTTTGAATATGATAAGGCTATTGCTAACGGTGTGGATGGAAAGTATATTATTTTTAACGGTCCCGAAAAATCAGATGCTGATCTTGAGAAAGCCATCAATAATGATTCCCTGATCCATATCGATCATTTTGATGAATTATACTCCCTGATGGAGCTGAGTGATAGGTTAAAACGTAAGCCTAAAGTAGCGATCAGGATTAACATGGATACCGGAATCTATCCCATGTGGGACCGGTTCGGCTTTAATTATGAAAGCGGAGAGGCCTGGGATGCACTTAATCGTATCATGTTAAGTAAGAAACTTGATTTAATGGGGTTGCATACACATATCGGCACCTTTATTCTTTCAGCAAACGCCTATAAAGTAGCAGCATCAAAACTGGCTGAATTGGCTGTCAGCCTGGAAAGGAAGTACAATCATGTTATCAAGTATATCGATATGGGTGGAGGATTCGCCTCCAGAAATACGCTTAAAGGTGCCTATCTTTCGGGAATGGACACAGCACCGTCGTTTGATGAATATGCCGATGCAATTTCTTCAGGCCTGATTAATTCACAGATCAGACCCGAAAATCTGCCGATTTTGATTCTTGAAACCGGAAGAGCGCTGATTGATGATGCCGGGTATCTGTTGGGCACGGTTATTGCCAATAAACGACTTGCAGACGGCCGACGCTCAACCATCATGGATATTGGAGTGAATGTTTTATTTACTGCATTCTGGTATGAGCACCAGATAGCTCCCGCACAACCCTTCTCACATCATACGGAAGAAACAGCTATTTATGGTCCGCTTTGTATGAATATTGACGTGATCCGTGAGAATATGATATTTCCCTTATTGAAAAGAGGAGATCATGTGGTTATAAGCAGAATTGGTGCCTACAACATGACCCAATGGATGCAATTCATTAAGTTCAGGCCCAAAATAGTCATGATCGACACGTCCGGTAAGGCACATATTATCAGAGAAAATGAAACATTACAGATCTTTGCAGAGATGGAGGATACACCGGATCACTTAAAGGAATTTAAGTTATGAAATATCAAAGAATGGAGTATTGGAAGAATGGAATGATGGAATAATGGAATAGTGGAAGAATGTCTCACGAGCAGGTGAGAGCGATGGACAGTGGGAGCGAGTAATAGTGGAATGATGGAAGAATATAATGACAGAAATGAAATATTTTAGATTTTAAACGTATCATTATTTATCACAGTTATTATCCTATGGAAAGAAAAAACATAATAAGAGGATTTAAAAAACTTCGAGTGTGGCAAGATGCAGTTGAACTTTATGTACTGGCCTGCAAAATATTATCAAATTTTCCTTATGAACTAAAGAAAGTGGCTTCTAATAGTATAGATGCTGCCCATAGTGTAAGTAGAAATATTGCTGAAGGATATTCCCGAAAAAGTATCAAAGAATACTTAAATTACCTAAATTTTGCTTTAGGATCATGTGGGGAATTTTGTAGTTGTTATCATAGTTTTTATAAGGCAAAACAAATAACAAAGGAGCAATTTGAAAAGATAGATCAATTGCATTATAAAATTGAAAATGAATTAATTCAATTAATAAAATCTTTACGAAAGAAAATGGATGAAAATGATTGGGAAGATAGTTTTTGATTTTCCATTGTTCCAATGTTCCATCTATCCAATAATCCTATTTCTTATTAAAAAACATGTATTATCTAGAAAAGCCCAAATTTTACTAGTTAAATCATAAACATATTGAAGATATCTGAAAATACGCGGTTATTTTTACACGGAATACTTAACAGTTACTCCCAGGTATTTTTTTCGGTTAATAAGGTGTTTGCCCTGGTTATTCTTTTGGTAACTTTTTTTGATTTTTTTGCCGGAATTAGTGGATTGTTTGCGGTGATTATTACTATAAGCATTGGGTATGGATTTGGTTTTGATAAACACAAAATTTCAAAAGGTTTCTACGGATTCAACAGTTTACTGGTTGGTTTGGGACTTGGAGTATATTTTGAGCCCGGATTGCCTTTTTTCTTTATCCTGATCATGGCTTCAGTGTTCACTCTCTTTATTTCTGTAAGCCTTGAAGGCATTATAGGTAAATATGCCTTACCATACCTGAGCGTTCCTTTTCTCCTTGGCCTATGGACAATAAGTATTGCAACCAGGCAATTTGAAGCCCTGGGAGTTAGTCAAAGAGGAATATTCACCCTGAATGATCTGTATCTTATTGGAGGCAATACCCTGGTTCAGGTGTACGATTGGTGGAACAACCTGGCCATCCCCGGATCAATTCGAACCTATTTTATCTCGTTGGGAGCTATACTCTTCCAGTTTAATGTTTTGTCGGGCATTATTATAGCCCTGGGATTGCTCTATTATTCAAGAATAGGTTTTTCCCTTTCACTGATAGGTTTCTATACTGCATATTTGTTTTATGAAATAATCGGAGCAAATCTGACCGAGGTAAATTATAGCTATATTGGGTTCAATTATATCCTCACTTCGATTGCCATCGGTGGGTTTTTTATTATCCCATCGAGGTTATCTTATTTCTGGACCATTATACTGATCCCACTGGTTGCCATTTTAACCATTAGCTTAAATTCAATCTTCATTACTTTTCAATTGCCCATTTATTCTCTTCCATTTAATATTGTTGTTTTATTATTTCTTTATGTATTGAAATTCAGGATCAAGAGTAACACTTCATTGAGAGAAGTATATATACAACAGAACTCCCCGGAAAAAAATCTTTATTCATTTCAAAATGATATTATTCGGTTCCGTCATAAATTAAAGATCCCCTTTAAACTGCCATTCTGGGGAACGTGGTTTGTTTCCCAGGCACACGATGGAGAACATACCCATAAGGGTGACTGGAAACATGCGTGGGATTTTGTCGTGGGTGATGAAAATGGGAAGCAATTCAAGGGAGAAGGGGATTATTTGGAAGATTATTACTGTTATAATAAGGATGTTCTGTCGCCTGCAGATGGTACTGTTGAAGAGATAATTGATGGTATTGAGGATAATATTATCGGAGATATAGACATGGTTCATAATTGGGGTAACACAATAGTTATCAAACATACCGATTTTCTTTTCTCAAAACTGAGCCATTTAAAACCGGGTTCGATAAAAGTTAATAAAGGTGACAAAGTACAGTCAGGTCAGGCTATCGCTAAAACAGGAAACAGCGGAAGGTCGCCTTATCCACATATTCACTTTCAGTTTCAGGCAACGCCCTATATAGGATCCAAAACCATTGATTATCCGTTTAGTTATTATATACTTGCTGATGGTAAAAACTATTCTTTAAAATCGTTTGAAAATCCCCGGTTAAAAGATAAAATTTCAAATATTGAAGTAAATCCTGTACTAAAAAACGCCTTTCACCTTATTCCTGGCAAGAAACTTTCTTTCGAGGTGAACAACAACGGGGTCAGTGAGATGGTCAAATGGGAAGTTAGTACCGATGTCTACAATAATTCCTTTATTCAATGCGAAAATTCAGGCAGTATTGCTTATTTTGAAAGTGATGGAAACCTTTTGTATTTTAAACATTTTGAAGGCAACAGGTCTTCTTTGCTTTACTATTTCTTCCTTGGCGCTTTTAAAATTCAAATGGGTTTTTATCAGGATATGTCGCTGAAGGATCAGTATCCGCTTAACTTATTGTTTAAAAGATCAAGCCTGTTTCTTCACGATTTTATTGCACCTTTCTTTAGTTACCTGAAAGCTGATTATTTTGTGAACTATGAATTTTTAGATAATATTCTTTCGCCCTCTTCCGTTATTCTAAAATCAAATGTCAAGACATACCTGTTTGGCGTTAATCAAAACCAAATTGAATTTCGTTTGAAATTAAACACTGCCGGTATCGGGGAATTTGAATTTTTTTTTAAAAACAGGAAAATAAAAGCAAAATGTTTAAACTGAGTTTAACTTATATATTATTACTGTTTGTTTTTCATGCAACTATTGCACAGGAATCCATTAATTTTTTATCAATTAATAAAAATACCTATGAACTTTATCAAAAAAAAGACTGGAAAGGGTTGATCCCACTGGCTAAGTCAGGTATTAAAAAAAATATTGACTATTTTTACTTGCGAATGCGCCTTGGAATAGCTTATTATGAACAGGGTAAGTATCGTCAGGCGATTCCGCATTTTCGGAAAGCGCTTGATTTTAATTCAAAGGATCTCTTTGCGCAGGAATACCTATACTTTTCTTATTTATTCTCAGGCAGGGAATCCGATGCCGGAAACCTGATTTCGAAATTTCCCAAATCCCTGACAGACAAATTAAAGATTGAAACAAAACAAGGAATCAGTGGATTCTCTGTTTTTAATACCTATACCTGGAATATGGATCCTGTATCAGCAGATAGTTATTCACCCGTTGATGATCCTTCTTTGGATGGATGGCAAAACATCACTGAAAATTTCAACCTGTTTAATTTTAATATTGAGCATCAGATTACTAATCGCCTGACTTTTTATTACGGATATGGCTTCCTGTCAAAATCAAGGTTTCATTATAGTCAGTACGCGAATGAAGTCTTCTGTAATCCCAATGACAAATTCAGCCAACATCAATTTTATTTTTCAGGTTCAGTATTGGCCGGAAGAGGACTGTTAGTAAATTATACTATACATTATTTAAACCTCAGGCCAAATATTTATTATACACAATCCGGTTGGGGAGGTGGACAATCTTCAACTTTAAGATATGTCAATCCTATGAACAATTGGGTAGGTTATTTTTCTGTCAATAAGGAATCAGGGCTTTTTAATCTTGGAGCCGGTCTTGCCTATTCGAATTTAAACGAGCAAAATCAATTTCAGAAAGATATTATTTTGGCTTTTTATCCCCTGGGAAATCTCAATCTTTACACCGTTTCAAAAATCTCGCATCAATCTGAATTTTATCAGAACAAACAGATCCGTCAACACTTTATTTTTGATCAGGTAGTGGGTATCAAACTTTTTAATCCTGTATGGATTGAGATGAATGGTACTTTTGGAGATATTACGAACTATACTGATAAAGGAGGCCTGGTTATTTATAATGAAATGAACCGTATAAAGTCAAGAATGGCAATGAATCTGATCGTTCCTATTATTGGTAAGGGGTTAGAATTTTATGTAATGTATGAATACCAGGAGAATGAAAGTTATTTTTATTCAACTACTACAACAACTTTAGATTTTTTTAATCAAATAAATTATTCAACACAAAATTTAACAGGAGGTATAAAATGGAAATTTTAAAATCATTCAGATTAATTTTAGTTATTCTTTTCTTTGGATATTCGACGATTTTTTCCAAAGGACAGAATGTGTCAGAAATCATTAATGCTTTTCAGGAAAGTTATTTACACGAAGCTTCAGGTGATTACCAGAAAGCAATTGATGTACTTAAAAAGGTCTATGATGAAAAATCATACGAAATAAATTTACGGCTGGGCTGGTTGACCTATCTGTCAGGATTATTTACGGAATCCCTGGCATACTATAATAATGCAATATTACAAATGCCCATGTCCATTGAGGCAAGGTATGGATACGCTTACCCTGCTTCAGCGATTGGCAATTGGGATCAGGTAATCAGACAGTATGAAAAGATACTTGAAATAACGCCTAACAATACTATAACTAATCACCGGTTGGGGCTAATCTATTATGGAAGGGAAGAGTATGATAAGGCATGCAGGTATTTTGAAAAGGTTGTGAATATATATCCTTTTGATTATGATGGTCTTATAATGCTGGCCTGGACAAATTACAAACTGAATAAAACAAGAGAGGCAAAAATCCTCTTCCAGAAAGCCCTGATGCATACACCTGGGGGACCCTCGGCATTGGAAGGGCTGGACCTGCTGAAATAGGCATGCTTAAACTTTATTAATCTTATAGGTAAAGGCGTTTAGAGCGCACAAATTCAATAATTAAATCTAACTTTGTAAATTACATGATGTCAGGTGTTTCCACCTGACATTGAATACTGAAGTAATTAAAATCTTGCCATATCATTAACTGTCGGATGGAAACATCCGACAGCATCGTAAATTGGTGTGATTGTTTTATAGTTTCATAAACGATTGATAGATTTTGCAATAGATATCATCCTTCTTGTGAATCATAATTCCATCCGTTATTAAATAAATTGAAAAACTCATTAGAAATTTAATACGTAAATGAAAGAGTGCAACAAGTAATGAAACCGCATATAAATAATACCACCTTTGGATCCATTACCATAAATGAAATAAATTGGGATCACGATGTTTTCATTACCCTTACCGGTGAGGTGAGAAAGCGAAAGAAAAAATTGTCAAAAGCCGTATATGGCTCATCGCATACTTTGTCCCTTGATGAGGCAATGTATGTTTATGAAAGAGGGGCAAATCGGATCATTATTGGAACCGGACAATACGGTGTATTAGAACTTTCTGACGAAGCGGATGAATACCTGGAGAAAAAGAAATGTAATGTAACGCTTTTACCTACCCCGGAAGCCATAAAAGCCTGGAATGAAACAAAAGGAGCAACCATTGGATTATTCCATATTACTTGCTAATATAAAACAAAGTCATGTAGAGCCGAATTGTATTCGGCTGGAAATTGACCTTATAACATTTAAGCTGGGAATAACCTGCCAGCGTCTTCCTGACCTGCCTGCCCGCCGTAGTATGCGAAGGCGGGGCAGTGTTTGGAGGCGGGACGGAGTGGTGGATACTGAAAAAGGATTACGACCGGTTCCACTCGTAGACCGATTTTAATTCGGGCTACGAGTAATTAAGAAACTTCTCCCTGATAAAATCTTCTATATCTGAATTAACATTTCTGATATTGCATAATTCATTCCGGTTGACCAATTCAGTAAGAGATTCTTTCAGGTTCTGAATATTCATCCCGGTCCGGTAAATGTTTTTCCAGTTCTTTCCAATGATCTGGAGTTGATAACCACGATTCAACAGTTTTTCGGAAATGACCTCCTCCCTTGTTGGAAAAAGTCAGCTACTGATCCTGATGGCTTTTTCTATCCAAACTTCGACCGAAAATTGCAACGAATAGATAAGCCGGTTGCTACCCTTGTTAGCCAGTCACGGTTGCTCTTTGTTTTAAAATTAATCAGTTTGTTGGAATAAAAAGTTATAAGTTAATTGTTATATTGAAATTTGGTAATTATTTGTAATTTGAACTTTGTTTTTTGGTACTTATCATTGAGAAATAAGAAATTTACAGACAAACACTAACTATATAATCATTTAATATGAAAGAAAATTCTGACAACAATAAACCGGTTGCTGTTATCACCGGTGCAAGCCGGGGAATTGGAAAGGCAATAGCCCTGGAATTATCATTAGCAGGATATAACATCGCTGGAATATCACGCACCTTGAAATCAGATGAGCCCGGCAAAGGATTATTGGATCTCGAGCCCATTATTGAAGCAAATGGATGTGTTTTTCTGCCCCTGCAGGCTGATATTTCCGAACTTCATGAACACGACCGGTTGGTTTCAAAAATAATCAAAAGGTTCGGGAGAGTTGATATCCTGGTTAATAATGCAGGCGTCGCACCTTTGAAACGATTGGATATCCTGGATACTACACCTGAAAGTTTTGACAGGGTATTGTCAATGAATCTCAGATCTCCCTTCTTCTTCACCCAAGCGGTTACCCGTGAGATGATTAGAATAATACCTGGTATTAAAAATTACCAACCAAAGATAATATTCATTACCTCAATATCGGCTGATTTTTCTTCCGTTAACAGGGCTGAATATTGTATTTCGAAAGCAGGCCTAAGCATGACTTCAAAGAATTATGCTCACAAATTGGCTGTCACCGGCATAAAGGTTTTCGAGATACGGCCGGGTTTGATCCGAACCGATATGACAGAGAAAGTAAAAGGGAAATATGATAAGTTAATTGCTAAAGGACTGATCCCCCAAAAACGCTGGGGAACCCCTGAAGATGTAGCCAGAGTTGTAAAAACATTGGCTGCAGGAGAATTTGATTATTCAACAGGATTGGTTATAGAAATTAGTGGCGGAATGAATATACATAGGCTATAAGAACATAGTTTCACAAATTGGTTAAAAAAACCCTTAATTTTCAGGTTTCATAAATAATTAGTTAATAGTCGGCCCGCCCGTACCGAACGGTACGTTCGGGCGGGCAGTCCACAGTCAGCAGTCGACAAAAAAGCAAATAACAATCAAACAATTATAACACAATGGCTACTGGATTTAGAAACTTGACTGTATATAAAAAAGCATTTGCTCTTGCAATGGGTATTTATCTTAATCACATGATTCAAAATCCTGAAAAGTATAAATAGCCCAGTCTTCAGAACAAACTCCCATTGGTCATTGAGATTTTAAAAATTGGAATTTGATTAGGTTAATTAGAAATTAGGTTAATTAGAATAATTAGTGCAATTATACCATAGGCATCACTATGTGAGTGGCTACTATTAACTTACAGACTGATTAGATACATTTGCATAAACTTAAATGGCTCCAAAACAACTGGTTGAAAAAACTATTAATTTTGATTCACCTGAACGGATACCCCGCCAGGCCTGGATCTTACCTTGGGCTGAAGAAAATTATCCGCAAGAGGTATACAGGTTGAAAATGGATTTTCCGGATGATATTACAATGGCACCACAGGAATATCTCAAGCCGCTTGATATCAATGGCAAACGGTACAAAAAAGGAACTTATATTGACGAATAGGGTTGTTATTTCGATAACGCACATAATGATGTTATTGGTGTTGTAAGGAAACCTCGTCAGACGACTCCAGCCGTTTGACGAGTGATGTATTAAGTTTCACATTTTTTTCCTGAGTATGTCTTCAAGTAGTTTTGCAATTTCTTCCGGAGTATAATGATCCGCGTTCTTTAAATCAACGGAAGAAAGAGCTTGCTCCAGGATATCCATTTTTTCTTCCAAAAATGCTATTTTTTCTATTAGCCTGTTTCTATCTCCGGTATTCCAATAATCACCCTCATCGATCACTTCTAAACCGGGTACATATTGCTTTTTTAAAAATTGTAACAGTTTAATGATTGATATATGAATATCGGGTGGGGCAAATTGAGTCTTAACAAAGTTATATGAATTTTCCGGTTTTAGCTTTCCTTCATGGATCAGCACCATATTTATCGGAGTTCTCAGATATCCTTCTCTATCAAAGAAAATTGGCAGGGACTCACAATCCGGATGCAGATTGATCTGTATACCTTTTAATGATAAATGACCGGTAATCTCAGCTTTATTATTTGAAAAAGATAATCTTGCAGTTGCCGGCTTATTCCAATCTTCGTTTAACGAATTCCATTCCCATTTCATTATTTCGGAAATATCCTTGAATTCATCTATCACTGATTCTACTTTTTTCAGATTTTTCAGTCTTCCTTTGAAATGTATCGTTATTCCCATAAAACTATTTTTTAAGTTAGGCTGGAACAGTAAAACGTCTTTCCAAAGTCGTTCTACATTTTCTTCATCTCACGGTTTAAGTGAACCATTTTTATGGCTGCTATTGCCGCCTCACTACCTTTGTTTCCGTATTTACCACCTGCACGGTCTTTTGCCTGCTGTAGATTATAAGTTGTTAAAATACCAAAAATAAACGGGATATTGTGGTTTAGGTTGAGATCAGTAATTCCTTGTGTTACTGCCTGGCAGATATAAGTAAAATGCGGGGTTTTGCCCTGAATAACACATCCCAGGCATATTACGGCATCGACATCTGAATATTCTGCCATGAACTGAGCCCCGAGAGTGAGTTCAAAGCTTCCCGGTACATATTTCTTCAGTATATTTTCTTCTCTGACGCCATGTTTTAATAAGGTATCATATGCCCCCTGGAAAAGGACTTCGGTAATCTCCTTGTTCCATTCGGCAATAACAATTCCGATCCTCATGTCTTCAGCAGAAGGAGTGCCTTTAAGTTTAATATCGGAAAACTTCTGTAGGTTAGTTGCCACTATTTAATCGAGTTCCAATTTAGCCCTGGAAATATATTTTTCGATTGATCTTCCCTCACTGCTATCCGGATATTTCTCCTGGATAATATTGTAGACCTCAAGAGCTTTTTTGTAATTTCCCAATTCTTCGTAAACCATGCCTGCTTTCATATGATAGATAGGACTGACGAACTCATTATCTACCAGATTGGCTGCCTTGTTATAGTATGAAATAGCTTCTTCAGGCTCTTCCAATTCCAGAAAAGCATCACCAATGGCTCCGAGAGCGATGGGAGACATCATTAAATCATCGGAATTAAACTTCTTTAAATAGTCGATCGCGAGTTCATATTCACCGGACTTGAGGTAAGAAATACCTGCATAATAATGTGCAAGATTGGCAGATTTTGTGATTTTATACTCTTCGATGATATCAAGAAATCCCAAATAATTACCATCTCCATAAAGGGCAAGATCAAAGGAATCCCTTTCAAAATATTGTTCTGCAACAAACATCTGTGAATGAGCTTCTTCCTCCGAAGGAGCAACAATAAACCGTTTAAAAGCAAGGTAACCAATTACGACAACCACGATTGCAAGAACAACAGTGGTCAGGATTTTCTGATTTTCTTCGATAAATTGTTCGGTCTTGCTTAATGCACTTTCGACATCCTGAATTCTATCCTTAGCTGCACTCTTTTTCTTTTTAGCCATTGTTTTATAAAATGTTAATCTTTACGCGTGAAATTTCCGCAAATGTAATTTTTTTGATCATTATATTGAAATATTCTAATGAAAATAATTCGTAATTTTGTGTATTTTCGAAGAATATTCATGACGTTACAAACCCAGGAAAAAGAATGCATCTGGAGAACATTTCATTACAGAATTTTAAAAATTATTCCAAGGTTGAACTTAATTTTTCGTCCAGGATAAATTGTATTGTTGGCAACAATGGTGTTGGTAAGACGAATATCTTAGATGCGATTCATTATTTATCATTAACCAAAAGTTTTTTTAATACCATCGATAGTCAGAATATAAAGTATGACAAAGATTTTTTTACTGTTGAGGGTTGGTTTGTCAGAGAAAACAGGACAGAACATGTATTTTGTGGTTTAAAGAAAAATAAAAAAAAACAATTTAAGAGGAACAAGAAGGAATATGGTCGTTTAGCTGATCATATCGGTTTATTGCCGGTTGTTATGATTTCTCCGGCTGACAGCAGTTTAATTACTGAAGGAAGTGACGAACGCAGAAGGTTTATAAATACTATTATTTCGCTGTATGACAAACCTTATCTGGATGATTTGATCAATTACAATCACGCTTTGGTTCAACGTAACCGTTTATTAAAAGATTTCGTGAAGTTAAATCGGTTTGAACATGAGTCTGTCGAACTTTGGGATGAACAGTTGATACCTTTGGGCGAAAGAATCCACAAGAAACGTGTTGATTGTATAAATCGGATTTTACCTATCTTTCAGGCCTATTACAGTTCAATAGCGATGGATAAGGAAAGAGTTGAATTAACATACTATTCGCATCTGAACAATGGAAGTTTCAGGAATTTGTTACTAAATGCGCTACAAAAGGACAGGGTTCTTCAATACACTACAGTAGGTATTCATAAAGATGACCTGGTTTTAAACCTGGATGGATACCCGATTAAACGGGTTGGGTCCCAGGGCCAACAAAAAACATATCTTTTAGCCTTGAAACTCGCGAAATTTGAATTCATCAAAAAAGTGGTTGGATTTGACCCGATTCTACTCATGGATGATATTTTCGATAAATTTGATAAAGAAAGGGTGAAACAGATCATTCAGTTAGTGGCTGATCAGAATTTCGGGCAGATATTTTTTACTGATACCCATCAGGACCGGTTAGAGGCCATTCTTTCCGGGCTGGCAATAGATTACAAATTATTCACTATTAATGAAAAAATTATAGAAATAGGGCGTAGTTACGCAAATTAATTAAAAATTTAATAAATATAAATAATATTCTAATTTTGAACCTAGCCCCGATGGCTATCGGGTCTATCTCATGATCGAAGAGAATAAATTCCCATACGTTAAATTATTAGAATGAGAAGAAAGAAAACCCAAAAACTTAGTGAGGTTATTAAGGAATACCTCCAGGAGGCTAATATCGAAAAGAAACTGAAAGAAGTTGAGTTGATCCATTCATGGGAAGAAATTGTGGGTAAACCAGTGGCTAACAGAACAGAAAAAATCTCCATAAAAAAAGGGAAACTTTATGTCTATTTGAAGTCTTCTGTCGTAAGGAATGAATTATTCATGATGAGAGAGAAACTGTTAGAGGAACTTAATAAACGAGCAGGCGAGGAGATGATTAAGGAAATAGTACTGAAGTAGGACGAAGCTCCGGTTCGTCATTATGTTTATTGAGGATTGAGGATTTAAGAATTAAGATTTAGAATTGTTAAAGAGACTGGGAGATTGGGTAGTGGCAGTGGCAATAAGAAGTCACTAGTAGGCAGAGAAAAGCAGGGTGTTGATGAAATTATTAATTGTTGGTAAACAGATCATAGAGCAGAAAATCACAAACTACAAAGCATTCTATTAATATCGATCTTTCTTCGAAAAGAAAAAATCACTTTCTATTAAAGCATTTTCATCGCTATCCGATCCGTGAACAGCATTGCTTTGAACCGATGTTGCATATTTTTTCCTGATTGTACCATCCTTGGCTTTAGCCGGATCGGTATGACCAATTAAACTTCTGAATTCTTCCACCGCGTTTTCTTTTTCCAGGATCATTGCTATAACGGGTCCTGATGACATAAATTCAACCAGGTCTTCGTAAAAAAGCTTGCTTTTATGGATTGAATAAAATATTTCCGCTTCTTTCCTGCCAAGCTTGGTTGATTTGATGCATGAAATTCGGAATCCTGCCTCATTTATTATTGCCAGTATCGGACCGATAAAGCCTTGTTTTACAGCATAAGGTTTGATCATTGCAAAAGTTATATTTCCTGCCATAGTGTATAAGAAAAAATTTAAAATTAAAAATTAAAAATTAAAAAGTTGAGTTTACTCCGAAAAGTATTTATTTCGCCACGAAGGCACCCCGGTACAGTCATTCTTCCTTACGAAATATAGAGTTTATAGACAGGCTCTAATTATGTCTTTTTTTATGATTTAACTGATTAGTTACAGCTATTTTTTATTATACATATTTCTCCTACCTGAACCAGATAATTTTTATCTTTGCCAACCGTTTAATGAACACACAGATTTGAGGGGTGAAAAGTATACCAAAAAAATTAATTTCTGAAATAAAAAAACATCTTTCTGATTCAGGGAAGATCATTGTGCTTACGCATAAGAATCCGGATGGTGATGCGATAGGTTCGATGTTGGGATTCTATCATTATTTGAGAAATAATAAATATGAAGTAACTGCCATAACGCCCGATGAATATCCTGAGTTTCTGCAATGGATGCCTGGAAGTTCGGATATCATTCGCTTTTCAAAGGATAAAAAGCGAGGTATAAAGGCAATAAAGGAAGCTGACATCATTTTCAACCTTGATTTTAATACATCTGACCGGTTAGGCGGAATGGAGTCATACGTATTATCTTCTACATCCATAAAAATTTTAATCGATCATCATCCGTCACCATCTGATTTCAGCGATTATATCATTTCTGAAACCACAGCCAGTTCTACTGCCGAATTGATTTTTTTGTTTATCAAGGCACTGGATGGTAAATCGCACTGGACAAAACAAATTGCCGAATGTCTTTTTACCGGTATAATGACGGATACCGGTTGTTTCAGTTATAATTCCTCTGCAGGAGATACATACCGTATAGTAGCAGAACTTCTGGATACCGGGATAAATAAGGATGATATCTTTTCTAAGGTTTATAACAATTTTAGTGACAATCGAATGAGATTGATAGGTCATGTGCTGAATAAAAAAATGGTTGTAAATCAGGATTATAAAACTGCATATATCAGTTTGACGCGAAAGGAGCTGAAAGAATACAAATTCACCTTCGGCGATTCGGAAGGATTTGTTAATTATCCATTGTCTATCAAAGGTATTATTTTTTCAGCGCTTTTTATCGAAAAGAATAAATTCATAAAGGTATCTTTCAGGTCAAAGGGAAACTTTCCGGCAAATATATTCTCTGAAAAGCATTTTAATGGTGGTGGACATCTAAATGCCGCGGGAGGCGAATCATATGAATCCCTTTCAGCTGCCATTAGTAAGTTTACAAGCCTTTTACCCCGATACTCAAAGTATTTAAAAGGATAATGATTCAATTGAACCATACTGTTTTAGTGTTTTTATTTCTCCTTTTTTTCATCTTTTCCTGCAAAAACCAACCGGAGGAACAAAAACCGGAAAATCCTTTTGGTGAAAAAGAAACGTTGATGAAGGTCAATAAATATTTTGTGGAAAAAGATGCTGAAATCATCGAAAGCTATGTTAAACGCCGGAACTGGCAAATGGAAGTTACCGAATCAGGCTTATGGTATATGATTTACGAAAAGGGCCACGGACCAAAAGCAACAATTGGAAAAGCAGTAACAATAGAATACAGTATTACTTTGTTGGATGGAACGGTTTGTTATGATTCGGGTAATTCCGGTCCGAAACGTTTTACAATTTGAAGAGGTGGAGTGGAAGCCGGTCTTGAAGAAGGGATATTAATGTTAAGAACAGGTGATAAAGCCAGGTTTATTTTACCACCCCATCTTGCTTACGGGTTATTTGGTGATGAAGAAAAAATACTTCCCAGATCCACTATCGTATACGAAGTTAAAGTAATTGAAATATCCGATTTATAATCAACAACCTGCAACCTGTAACCCGTAACTTGAATTAATTAAAACAATTTGCTTAATTTTGTCGTTAAATAAAATGAGGTAACTAATCAGTGTGTTGATAGGCAAGGTTACAGAATGTTATAAGTTATATGTTATAAGTTATAAGTTATATGTTTAATAAAAATGCCGCTTGGTTTACTCAATGGTTATATTTTACTTAATAAAAGTTAAATCAAATACCAGGACTGATGGTAATATGTTTCATGAAGAAATAGTGTTTTATAACGTTTAACGTATAACTAATAACGTATAACCCTATAACCTAAAAAAATTATTGTGATGCAAATAAAACTCCTGTAAACTGAATAGTTATAAAATGAGTTGTTTTACAAAGAATTGTTGAATTTAAACTAATAAATTAAAAATGAGAAAATTGAGAACAGTATTACATTATGTGTTTATTCTCCTGATGTTGGGAGGGGTTTTATCAGGTTGTCTGAAGGATAAAAGTATTGATTACGATGAATTGGAAAAAACGAACATAGCCAAATATCTTCTTAACCACAATATTACGGTATTACCTACTGAAAGCGGTTTATATTATATTGAGGAATATGAGGGAACAGGAATACAGCCCATTGAGGAGGATACGTGTATGGTAAATTATATTGCACAAACAATATATGGTAGAGTTTACGATACCAATATAGAAGACACTGCAAAGTACTTCGGCATTTATCAATATTATTTTCCTTATATACCGGTTGAAATCGTCTTAGACGATGAAAAGTTCATGGAGGGCTGGAGTGAAGGTCTTTCATACATGAAAGAAGGTGGAAAGGCAACCATAATTATTCCCTATAAGTCAACTTTCGAGGGTAACTATGAACCCCTGGTCTATTATTTCGAGCTTCTCGAGGTAAAACAGAAGGGTACCGATGATTAAAACCTCGTCAATAAAGAAAAACATTAGTAGTTCGTTCTTGAAATAACATATCAATTAAGAAAAATTTCTAATTGCTCTAATTTCTAATTGACCTAAACAATACCTAAATTCCCAATAACCCAATTGGGACTTGATTTTTGGAATTTATTTATGCCATAGGCATCCCTTTGGGAGAAATTAGGTCAATTAGGTTAATTAGATTAATTGTAACTAATCAGTCCTTTTTCTGAAAAACAAAAGCTGACATGGCTTATTAACTGATTATAAACAAAAATACAATAAAGGAGATAGCTTTTACGCTACGAATCATAAAAAGTAAGGTTTTATTAACAGTTGTTATTAAAT
>JAUWBB010000236.1 GCA_030605195.1 Bacteroidota bacterium | reverse complement strand
ATTACCGGGTCGGAAATAACCATAAAAAATGTTTCCATTAAGGATTTAGGGATTATCCCCGAATCCTTTAAAAGACTTGGTATAAAAATGGAACATAGAAATGGAGATATCTATATTCCCCGGCAGGAGCACTATGAGATTGAAACATTTATTGATGGATCCATTTTAACAATTTCCGATGCTATCTGGCCGGGTCTGACCCCTGACCTTTTAAGTGTCTTTCTGGTTGTTGCAACACAGGCAAAAGGAAGTGTCCTTATTCATCAGAAGATGTTCGAGAGTCGTTTGTTTTTTGTCGACAAACTCATCGATATGGGCGCCCAAATCATTTTATGTGATCCTCACCGGGCAACAGTTATCGGGCTTGATAAACAATTAAAACTTCGTGGTACTACCATGTCCTCACCCGATATTCGGGCTGGCATCGCGCTTTTAATCGCTGCCCTTTCCGCCGAAGGAACAAGCATCATTCATAATATCGAGCAAATTGACAGGGGCTATCAGGCTATCGACAAGCGATTAAACAAGATTGGAGCTGATATTAAGAGAGAAAAATAACCCTTTCCACCTTTTTTTCTACATGCCAATTTGTCGTAGTTGTAAGTATGGCAAATTATTTGTTGATTGGGCAATGATCCTATACCCACATGTTGAAACAATAAACCATTTGAGAAGATGAAACAGTCATAACCGACATACATCCGCCAGTTGCCGGACAGGCAGGGGTTATGATTAAGTTTATTATTTCAAAATATTTTGAACAGAAAAATTTAAATATATGAATAAAAGCAGTACAACTGAAAAAAGTGAAAAGAAGAGTCAAAACGGTGATCCAATAAAAGCATCATCAGGCAAGGCAGCAAAAAAAACAAAAAAAGACAAGGTAAAAGTTAAGGACGATGGTTTGGAAAAAAAGGCAAAGACATCGGTAAAAAAGGAAAAATCGAATGAATCAAAAATAAAGGAACTTCAGGATAAATATTTAAGACTCTCGGCAGAATTTGATAATTACAGAAAACGCACACTTCGTGAAAAAATTGAATTAACTAAGTTGGCTAACGAAGAGATTTTCATAAAACTATTGCCTGTAATGGATGATTTTGACAGAGCAATACAATCAATGAACGAAACAACCGATTGTATTGCCATGAAAGAGGGTATCGACTTGATATACGGAAAATTCAAAGAATTCATACAATCAAATGGTGTAAAGGAAATTGATGCCCTGCACAAAAGTTTTGACATTGATTACCACGAGGCAATCAGCAAGATTCCGGCTCCTGATAAAAAGCTAAAGGGAAAAATAGTAGATGTAGTGGAAAAAGGATATTTCCTGAATGACAAAGTAATACGTTATTCCAAAGTGGTTATAGGAGAATAATACGATGGCGAAAAGAGATTACTATGAAGTATTAGGAGTATCCAGGGATGCATCAAAAGAAGAAATTAAAAAAGCATACCGGAAGCTGGCATTAAGATATCACCCCGATAAAAATCCCGGTGATAAAAGTGCAGAGGATAAGTTTAAAGAAGCAGCTGAAGCCTATGAAGTTTTAAGTGATGATCAAAAAAGGGCCAGATACGATCAATTTGGCCATGCCGGATTAAGTGGATCAGGTCAGGGTTTTGGAGCAGGAGGAATGACTATTGAGGATATTTTTTCTCAATTCGGTGACATATTTGGTGGATTTGGATTTGGAGGGTTTGGGAGCAGCAGAAGGTCAAGAAGTGTTAATAAAGGAACCAACTTAAGAGTAAAAGTCGCTCTTAATCTGGAAGAAATAGCAACGGGTGTTGAAAAAAAATTAAAGCTGAAAAAATACATTTCCTGCAATAATTGTAGTGGAACCGGAGCCGCGGATGGATCAGCTTATTCGAATTGCCATACTTGTCGCGGAAGTGGCCAGGTTACCAGGATTTCCAATACTTTTTTTGGGCAAATACAAACCAGTACAACCTGCCCGGCTTGCGGAGGTGAAGGGAAAGTTATTACAAGAAAATGTCCTCATTGTGCCGGAGAAGGTATTATCAGAGATAATGAAATCGTATCAATAAATATACCGGCAGGTGTTTCCCGTGGAATGCAAATGACGGTTACAGGTAAAGGAAATGCAGCCAGGCGTGGTGGAATTAACGGCGATTTGCTGGTTTTGATTGACGAAGTTATACATCCTGAATTAATTCGTGATGGAAACAATTTACTATACTCTTTATTCCTGAGTATTTCTGACGCGGCTATTGGAACCAATGCCGAAATACCAACGGTTGACGGAAAAGTAAAGATTCGGATTGATCCCGGAACCCAACCCGGAAAAATTCTGAGATTAAAGGGAAAAGGGCTACCTGAAGTAAATGGTTATGGAAAAGGTGACCTCCTTGTTAATATCAACGTGTGGATACCAAAATATCTGACGAAAGAAGAAAAAAGAATTCTGGTTAAACTAAACGAATCGGAAAATTTTATCCCACAGCCCGATAAGTCTGATAAAAGCTTTTTTGAAAAAATGAGAAGCTATTTTGAATAAATATTATTCCTTTCAAATTTTTTATCTTTGTAACCCAAAACCAAAGAATTGATATATTTATGGAACTTTTTAAAGCTCAGCACATTGTAAAGCAATTTGCCAATCATCTCGCCCTGGATCAGATAACCGTATCGGTTCCCGAGGGGAGCATTTACGGATTACTTGGGCCAAATGGCGCAGGGAAAACCACCCTGATTAGAATTATCAATCAAATAACTGCACCCGATAGCGGCGAATTATTTTTCAAAGGGAATAAACTTAAATCAGATGATATTTATGATATCGGTTATTTACCCGAGGAACGAGGCTTATATAGAAAAATGAAGGTTGGTGAACAATCTGTTTACCTCGCCCGGCTTAAAGGATTGTCAAGACAAGATGCTTTGAAAAAATTAAAGGTTTGGTTTGAGAAATTTGAGATCGAGGCATGGTGGGACAAGAAGGTTGAAGAACTTTCAAAAGGAATGCAACAGAAAGTTCAGTTTATTATTACGGTCCTTCATGAACCCAAACTACTTATTTTTGATGAACCTTTTACAGGATTTGATCCCATCAATGTTAAAATTTTAAAGAAGGAAATTCTGAAGCTTAAGGACCAGGGGGCAACCATTATTTTTTCAACTCATGATATGGGATCGGTTGAAGAACTTTGCAGCCATATTACCTTAATAAACAAAGCCCGTACATTGCTCGAAGGGAATATCGATGAAATACGAAAAAGGTATGCCTCCAATGAGTACGAAATTGGATTTGAGGGAGAAGCAAACCTGTTAAGGGCTACCCTGAGTTCGCAATATAAAATTCTTGAACACAAAAAAGTAAATGGTCAAAGTATCGTTAGAATAAAATTTCAGGACAGTTTTTCAACCAACGATATATTGAAATCACTGCTACAATCAGGAAAAATTGTTTCATTCAATGAAATTGTCCCTGGCATGAATGATATTTTTATCCGTGTTGTTCAGGAAGAAAAAACAACTAAAAGAACGTAGTTTTAAAATAAATTCCAATACAATGAATAAGGTATCCATTATTATCAGGAGAGAATACACTACCAGGGTAAAAAAGAAATCATTTATCATAATGACACTTCTGGCGCCCCTGTTTATGGCGGCTATGTTTATTATTCCTGTTTGGGTAATGACACGTAAAGACACCGATGAAAAAACCATAGCTGTAATTGAAGACGGAACAGAGATGTTTAAAGGAAAAATACCAGGAACAAAATACCTGAAATTTGAATACCTTGAGAATGTGAACCTTCAGGAAATCAAAGGCAATTTCGGCGAACTGGGTTATTATGGCATCTTACATATTTCTCCTAAGGTTACCTATCTCCCAAGCGCCATTCAGCTATTATCCCACAAGCAACCTCCACTCGATATTACGGGGCACATTTCGAACGCGATTGAAAAAGAAATCGAAAGGATTAAACTGCTTACCTATGACATAGAGGATCTTGATGAAATCCTTAAAGAAATTGATACGGATGTTAAAATTCAAACCATCAAGATAAGTGATACAGGTGAAGAAAAAGAAACGAGTACGGGTATTGCAATGGGTTTAGCTTATATAAGCGGCATCCTGATTTACATGCTTACCTTCATTTTTGGGGCACAGGTGATGAGAGGAGTTATTGAAGAAAAAACCAGCCGTATAGTTGAGATTATTATCTCCTCCATAAAACCCTTTCAGTTAATGATGGGAAAGATCATTGGTATTGCCTTGGTTGGCCTGACACAATTTTTCTTTTGGATTTTAATTACGTTTATCATTATTTCCATAGCAAAATCCGTTTTAATTCCTGATATAAGTGCAATAACCGAACAACCATTAACTGAAAATATTTTATCATCAAGTCCTGTTGGTCAAACTCAGGTTTCTGAGATTCAGGAAATGACTGAAATACAGGAAATCTTCAGCACATTGGGAAACATACCCTGGTTAACCATTATCTTTTCATTTATTTTCTATTTCCTGGGTGGTTATCTGTTATACGCATCCTTGTTTGCCTCAGTAGGAGCAGCAGTTGACAATGAAACGGATACTCAACAATTCATGATGCCAATTACCATTCCTTTGCTGATTGGGTTGTTTGTTGCCATGGGTGCTTTCCAAAACCCGGAAAGTTCAATTGTTTTCTGGTTTTCCCTCATTCCCTTAACCTCTCCCATCGTTATGATGGCACGTATTCCGTTTGGCGTGCCTTTTTGGGAATTGGGTCTCTCCATGATATTGTTAATTCTGACTTTTATTGGTACTACCTGGTTGGCGGCAAAGATATACCGGACGGGAATTCTTTTATATGGAAAGAAACCTTCGTATAAAGAAATATGGAAATGGCTCCGGTACAAAAACTAAATCTTCAACAATGCCAAATATATTGGTTATAGATGATGAACAAAGTATAAGGAATACCCTGAAAGAGGTTCTCGAATACGAAAAACATACTGTCGATCTCGCGATCGACGGAATGGAAGCCCTTGAATTATTCAGGAATAATCAATATGACATTGTTCTTTGTGATATTAAAATGCCAAAAATGGACGGCATCGAGGTGTTGGAAAAAATCTTCGAAATCTCAACCGAGGTTCCGGTAATTATGATTTCCGGTCATGGTAATATCGATACTGCCGTTGAAGCAATAAAAAAAGGTGCATTTGACTTTCTTGAAAAACCCCTTGATCTAAACCGTCTCCTTATAACCATCCGGAATGCCCTGGATAAATCTTCATTAATAACCGAAACCAGGGTATTAAAACGAAAAGTAGCCAAAACACATGAAATGATCGGGGATTCCAAGGCGATCAGTAAGGTGAAGGAAATGATTGAACGTGTTGCTCCAACAG
>JAUWBB010000279.1 GCA_030605195.1 Bacteroidota bacterium | reverse complement strand
CACCGGGAATTTGACAGCAGCCGGTTCCCAGCCAACTGAAGTTCGGAATTTAATTGAATTTGACCCATACTGGAATCCAGAGAAAAAACAGTTATCCATCGGCGGCAGGCAAATTGAACCTTCAGAACCGGGTTTAACTGCCGCTGAAATGAAACTTACGGAATATTCAACCTGGCCGGTTGAAAGCAGGCTGAGGTTGAGTTTGAAAAGTCCTGAATATTTTCTTTTAGAAGGAAATAATAAACAACAAAAGATCAATTATGGAAAAATCATGCATGAAGTGTTTCAATTCATATATACGAAAAATGACATAGATAAAGCCATAAAAAAATTAACCATCGAGGGTAAAATTGCAACGGATGAAGTTGTGATTGTAAAAAATCGTGTACTGAATGCCTTGCAGAATCCAAGGGCTGAGAAATGGTTTAACGGGGACTGGGAGGTAAAAACAGAGGCTGATATTCTTCTGAAAAAAGGAAAAACAAGACGTCCTGACCGGGTTTTAATAAGTGGAAAACATGTGATTGTGATCGATTATAAATTTGGTGATATAGAGAAACAGTCATACCTGACTCAGATACGGGAATATATGAAGTATCTGAGGCTTATGGGATTTGATCCGGTAGAAGGATATATCTGGTATATTGAACATGATAGGATTATTACAGCATAAATAATCTGTAACTATTTTGTGTGTCGGGATGAAAAAGAGGGAGTGATGGAATAATGGAATAATGGAAGAATGGAATAATGGAAGAATGGAAGAGTGGAAGAATGGAAGAGTGGAAGAATGGAATAGTGGAAGAATGGAAGAATGGAAGAATGGAATACTGGAAGAATGGAAAGAATTTCGGATTTCGAACGTTTTACGCAGCAAAACCTCACGCCTGTCCCGTTTTTTCGAGGAGTAGCATGTGTGTTAGATTGCGGGAGCGAGTAATTTCGGATACCGGATTCTTATTTAGGGTTCCAGGTTTTTAGACTAACACCAAATTCTCCTCCTTGAAAAGGAGGAGTACCCTGACGGTACCGTCAGGGGGAGGTGGTTGATCCTTCAGACACTATTTCCCGTTGTTGTGTTTAGCTAATAACGTATAACATATAAAGTATAACCTATAACGTATAACAGATAACTTGAATATAAAAAGATACTATTGAGAGCTGAATTTTACATGATGTCAGGTGTTTCCACCTGACATTGAATACTGGAGTAATTAATATCTTGCCATATTATTAACTGTCGGATGGAAACATCCGACAGCATGGTACAAAAAAAGAGACTCTTTAAACTGAATAGTCGAGATTTATTTATTGATGACAAAAGAACGGATATACAGTTGGGGACATAGCAGAAGGTTTAATGCCTATGCCAATTATTTTAAGGAAGTTTTTGGCGAACGGGTGCAAAAAGTAAGCATTGATGCCGGCTTTACCTGTCCGAACCGGGATGGTACTTCCGGCCGGGGAGGATGTACTTTTTGCAATAACGATGCCTTTAATCCTTCTTATTGTACGGCTGAAAAATCCGTCAGGCAACAATTGGAAGAGGGTATAACATTTCACAAAACCCGGTACAGGAGGAGTTCAAAATACCTGGCTTATTTTCAGGCATATTCGAACACATATGCGCCTCTTGACGAATTAAAGGAAAAGTACGGAGAGGCGTTAAATTTTCCTGATGTGATTGGCCTGGTCATTGGAACCCGACCTGATTGTATCGATAAAGAGAAACTGGACTATTTCAGGAAGCTTTCAGAAAAGGTTTATTTGATCATTGAATATGGTATTGAATCCTGTTACAACAAAACCCTGAAACGGATCAACAGGGGCCACACCTTTGAACAGAGTGTAATTGCCATTGAAGAAACGGCAAAAAGAGGGATCAGGACAGGCGCTCATTTGATATTTGGGTTACCGGGCGAGACCAGAAAGGAAATGCTTGATGAAGCAGGTATTATTTCCAGGCTCCCTCTTGACAATGTCAAGTTTCACCAGCTTCAGATTATTAAACAAACGTCAATGGAGAGGGAGTTTAAAAGAGCTCCCGGAAATTTTGATCTTTTTTCCTGGGAAGAATACCTGGAGTTTTTAATACAATTTCTGGAACGGCTTAACCCTGAATTCGTAGTGGAACGGTTCACAGGCGAAGCCCCGCCCCGTTTTCTTGCCGGTCCGCGCTGGGGACTGAAAAGAACCGATCAAATTCTGAATCTCATCGAAGAACGGCTGGAAGAGGAAGATACATGGCAGGGGAAGATGTATAATAAAAATACTTTTTAAATATCTGTTAATTTTTCCTCAAGCATTAAAGCACAAAAGTCAAATAACAAATAACAAATTACAAATAAATCACAATTACTTAAATTCCAAACATACATTTATTAAAAAGTCATGAAGCAAATTTTATATTATCTATAAAAAGAGAAGCTATAATTATTTTAATGCCCCGAAGATAAAGTCATTTGGCTTAGCAAATATTTTGCGACTTTTTTTTGCATAAAAATTAAGAATATAATTAGACAACTAATTCAGGTTCTTTGATGTATTGTTTTATAATGTTAATGTACTGGTTAATAACATGTAGTGATAGGTTTGTTGCTAAATGGATATAATCCGCATTTTTGTTATCAAGAAACAATGTTTTAACACGATTAAAGTCTTTCAGGTAATGATCCACAGCTTTTATTGTGTGGTTTGTCTCCTTTGCGATAATCGTAGGGTCTTTTTTCTCAATAACACATTTATAAATTATTTGATATTTGTGAGTTAAGCACGACCCCATATCGTGTAAGTTACCTGTATGAGGTAATGTTATGTTGTTTCTTTTTTCATATCCTACTCTGCTGATTGATATAGAAGAATCAGATGTTGCCATTAGCAGACTGATATCTCTCATGGATAACAAGGCGTTTTGTTGATAGGCCTCCTGCGTAATTCTCGCAATCACATTTTGTTTGTGCTCGAGTATCTTTAAACCATTTTCAAGGTTTGTAATATCTTCATCGCAGACCATTGTGAGTATTACTGGAACAAACTTTACATTATATGAGTCAGCTCTGGTATCTTTATGAACGGCATTCCAAAGGATTTGTCCTGATTTTAAAGTATTACTTTCTTTAAAATTATCAGCAAATATTTCCATCAGCTTTTCGGCAATAACACTACGAATATTGGGTCCGAAAAACTTTGGGAACTCCTGTTTAAAGAAGTTTTCTATTGCTTGTTTAGCAAATCTTTTATGAGCTGACTTATAGTGATGTGATGCATGCGAACGTAGTAACATGTCGTTTTTTTCTATTGGTTTAACATTCTTTTTTTTAACAGATTATCAAGTTCGTGCTTGCGTGCCGGAACTATATCCGAGTGAGCGTAGATATCAATGTACTCTTCTGTCAGCTTCTTTGAAATTTTAGTAAGAAAAGCAATTGTATGTACATCATAGCCTTCTTTCATAAGAGCTACGGCTTGCTTAAATTTCCGGACATAATTACTGACCGCATCAACACTGTGATTTGTTTTACGTGCAATCTCTGTGTATTCACATCCTTTAACCCATTGGTTCACAATCAAAGAACGGTGAGAAAGCGTGCGTCCCATGTCTTTTATAGTAGAACGAAGCGGGATAAATATTCCCTGTTTTCTCAGATCCTTAATGTCACGGACAATGGTTCTTTCTCCGCAACAAAATATGCGGTTTGCGATATCTTCAACAGTCAACAGTCCGCCTTGCATAAATGCTTCATGACAAATGCGCTGAAGACGGTGCTGCCTTAAGGCAACCGAACTGCCTTCTTTCTTGATGACAAGGTCTTCATCATCATTATTAATGGTTAAAGTAACACTTACTTTTTTGGCATTCTTCAACATTACCGATGGTGAAACTTCAGCTGATAAAACAATGAAATTAGCTTTGCCTGGAGCAAGTATTTTTGAGCTTTCAAAAAAATCACCATAAACTTTATGTACGGTATCTAATGCTGCTTTTGCCTCAAAAGGAGAGCAGTTCATTCCCGCAATAATTTCGTTCGTAAACATATTGTCCAGACTCTTTTTCTTTAGACGAGACCATTTTTGAAGTGAAGAATTATTAAGCATAGAAAGAAAAATTTTAGATGAATACAAATTGCACAAAAAACAAGTACGCCACATTACGGCGGCTTGTGCTGGCGTTTCTTTCCAGTCGGGCTACGCCCTCCTTCCAAGAAACGCCAGCACAATATGTACTTAAACATTATAAAACAATACGTCAAAGAACTAACATTTGTATAACCTATTTTGTTGCCATATGGCACAAAGAAAGGGGCAATAGCAATAGCATGGGGCAACGCCCTATGAATAAAAATGAATATTTTAAATTAGCCCTGTAAGGACGAAAGCAAAATAATATATATTATGCCACAATCATTATCAAAAGTATATGTACATATGGGCACCTCTAAAAACCTATTTTTTTGGCGCCATTGTTTGACACAAATCTAATTCGGTTTTTTCTAAAAACCAAATTTAACCTCTTTTTTTTATTTGTCTAATTATCAGTTTGTTGTACAATTCTGGTTTTCACGAATGGG
>JAUWBB010000368.1 GCA_030605195.1 Bacteroidota bacterium | reverse complement strand
TGTTATTGAAGGTAGTGGCAATGCATTACCCAAGAAAGGGTTTATCCTGAAAGGGTATCATAGAATTAAAATTAAGATCCTGGATGAAATACCTTTTAGTGATTTCAAGAATTCGACTTCCGAAGATTTGAAGAAAAAGGTCAAAGCCCTGATTGAAGATGAACTAACAAGGTTACGAAAGACTGCTGTTTAATCTCCCCTTACTTAGTAAAACAAAAGCCTATTTAAATGTTGAGCTGATAACCCAGGATATTACCGGAGGATTAGTGGAAGATGTATATTCCCTGGTGCAGGATTTCAAACGATTTGGAAAGAAAAAATCAATTGGGGAAATTGTGACGCATGGATTTAAACCGGAATACGAAGTTGATTATTATGTTTCAGTAAATTTGCTGAATCAGTTGGATATACTTATAATAGATTATCTGAAAAAATACAGTATATATTCAGACCAGGAACTACACCGGTTGAGACGTCGAATTCAAAAATGCCATATTGATTCGCTGCCGGCAGGTAAAACGTGCCTGATTACTGATTATGAGGAGTTGATATATAAGGAAAATATTCTGGAGAAGGATGTAAAGTTAGGTATGAAATAGTATTAGTCAGGTTTTTTCATAAAAGTTTCCTTTCGAATTGCTCCAATTTCCGTACCTTACAATAAAATTTTCAACAACCGTATCTTAGTGTCCTGTCATGTTAAATTTCATCTAATCAGAAGTTTAGCACGTTTTTTCGTTTCGCCATTAACGGACAGAAATGTCTGTACACCTTGCTATTGTTGATAAATCGGTTAAGAGGCCTGTATTCTTTTATTTATATTTGCAGAAATTTTTTATGCATGACTGCAATTTATTCAGAAGATACCATAAAAACACTCGACTGGAAGGAACACATCAGGAAGCGCCCCGGTATGTATATAGGAAAATTAGGCGATGGTTCTTCACAGGATGATGGGATATATGTGCTTTTGAAAGAAACTTTTGATAACTCCCTGGATGAATTCATGATGGGATTCGGAAAGGAAATTAAAGTTACCATTAGCGACAGTATAGTGAAAGTACGTGATTATGGTCGTGGAATCCCACTTGGAAAGGTGCTCGATGTATCTTCAAAAATGAATACAGGAGCAAAATATGATTCAAAGGTCTTTAAAAAGTGTGTAGGACTGAATGGCGTTGGAATTAAGGCTGTTAATGCACTTTCATCCTCTTTTAATATTCAATCGATAAGGGATGGGAAGTTTAAGGAAGTTGTATTTACAGAAGGCGAATTGCAAAACGATAAAAAACTAAAACCCACCGACCGGAAAAACGGCGTACTGGTAACCTTCACTCCCGACAAAAATATGTTTGGAAATTACTATTATATATCCGAATATATTGAAACCATGATGAGAAACTATGTATACCTGAATTCCGGGCTTACTATTCTTTTTAATGGCACAAAATTCTATTCCAGGAATGAACTGTTGGATTTGTTAAATGAAAATATGAGTTCACCCGGATTGTACCCCACGATCCACCTGAAAAATCATGATATTGAAATAGCCTTAACCCATGGTAATCAGTATGGCGAAGATTATTATAGTTTTGTCAATGGTCAGCATACTGCACAAGGCGGCACACACCTGGCAGCATTTCGGGAGTCTCTGGTAAGAACGGTTAGGGAATTTTATAAGAAAGATTTTGATCCGTCTGATGTCAGGGCATCCATTATTGCCGCTTTTAGCATAAAGGTGGAAGAACCTATTTTTGAATCACAAACCAAAACCAAGCTCGGATCAAAGGACATAGCTCCCGGCGGACCTACAATCCGGAATTTTATTCATGATTTCATAAAGACATCCCTTGATAATTACCTCCATAAAAACCAGGAAACCGCCGATATTCTTTTAAAGAAAATTCAGGAATCAGAAAAGGAAAGGAAAGCCATTTCAAATATAAAAAAACTGTCAAGGGAAAGAGCAAAAAAAGCGAGTCTGCATAACAGGAAATTAAGGGATTGCCGTATTCATTATAATACTAAAGATGATCGAAGATTAAACAGTACCATATTTATCACTGAAGGTGATTCGGCAAGTGGTTCCATTACTAAATCACGTGATGTCGAGACCCAGGCAGTTTTTAGTTTAAAAGGGAAACCCCTGAACACTTATGGCCTTACGAAAAAAATAGTTTACGAGAATGAAGAGTTTAATCTTCTGCAGGCCGCTTTAAACATAGAAGACGGGTTGGAAAATCTGCGATACAATAATGTGGTGATTGCTACGGACGCCGATGTTGATGGAATGCATATCCGCCTTTTGCTGATTACTTTCTTTTTGCAATTTTTCCCTGATCTGGTAAAACACGGTCATCTGTACATTTTGCAAACTCCTTTATTCCGGGTCAGGAATAAAAAGGAAACCAGATATTGCTATACCGAAGCAGAGAAGGTGGCTGCCATTCATAAATTAGGACAAAATGCTGAAGTTACACGATTTAAAGGGTTGGGAGAAATATCCCCGGAAGAATTCAAGCATTTTATTGGCAAGGGAATGCGTTTGGATCCCGTGAGATTACGAAAAGATGAATTGGTTTCAGAGTTTCTGTCCTTTTATATGGGGAAAAACACACCGGAACGTCAGGATTTTATTATAAACAATCTGAGAGTAGAAGAAGATATGGTTCAGTAATTTAAGTTTAAAGAATGAGCTTTGAAGAACTTGAGAAAGCAGAAAATATAGACGGAGAAGAAAATCTTTCGGAAGAAGATAATCATTTCGATCAATATACAGGGAGCAGTCTTTACCAAATGGCCAATTTATCGGGGATGTATCAGGATTGGTTCCTCGATTATGCTTCCTACGTAATTCTTGAAAGAGCTGTTCCTCACCTTAATGATGGCTTAAAGCCGGTTCAGCGCAGGATACTGCACTCCATGAAACGCCTTGATGATGGACGCTACAATAAAGTTGCCAACATCATTGGTCATACCATGCAATATCACCCACATGGTGATGCTTCCATAGGAGATGCACTGGTACAACTGGGGCAAAAAGACTTACTGATTGATACACAGGGTAACTGGGGGAATATCCTTACCGGTGACGGGGCTGCTGCATCCAGGTATATTGAAGCGCGGCTTTCGAAGTTTG